>CAJOQL010000152.1 GCA_905236935.1 uncultured Bacilli bacterium | reverse complement strand
CGAACCACAATAGGGTATGTCTGTCCTGATGATACGAAGTACATGTACCCTACCGATAAATATGCGACAATATTCCCTGCTGCCTGGGAAGAAGCATTCAACGAGAAACCGAAAGCAACCGTAAAAAAGATGGGATTATATTCCCTCGTACAGGCTGTCAATGCGAAAATCGGAATCATTGATGTCCTTGAAAAAACACTTGGCGGACCCCTGACAAACAGTGTGCTTGATTTTGCAATGTATTCTATCCTCAGTCATACGAATGTTGCATCATCATTCGAAAACAGGATGAGTAACCAGATTCTGTTCTGCGGAGTGCCATATGGTGACAGTTATTACTCGGATGTGTTTGAAAAACAAATGAAGCAGACTGCCATATATGACTTCCGGAAGGTCTGGGTGGGACAATGTCGGCAAGACGGCATAGACAATGTCTGGCTTTGCATAGATGGATCCAATGACGATTGTGAAGCAAAAGGAGTTGAACTGGCTGAGAAGGGACATTCAAAATCCGGGAAGAATGTCAACATCGTCAGTTTTACCTATGCAGTATCAACAACCGGGCGTCCTGTTACATTCGATGTGTATCGTGGCGGACTTGTTGACTCCAGGGAATTGAAAAAGATGATTGAGTTCCTGAAGACATGCGGCATGAGCATCAAAGGGGTGATTCTGGATCGCGGGTACTGCAATGCGAAAGCAATAGAATACCTGGATCAGGAGAAGATTGCTTACATCATTATGGTAAAAGGCCAGCCACAGGGCTTTGTCGATGTCGTATCGGATTATGCTCAGAAGATCAAGATGAATGTGGACTGGCTCATTGAAGGGACATATCTCTTCGGGATTCAGAAGAAAGTCGTACTGTTTGACAAGTATGATAAAGAGGATTTCATCACGCTTTTCTATGATTTCCGAAACGCAAATGACCGCATTGAGAAACTTCTGAAGAATATCTACACAGAACGTGACCGACTGATAAGTAAGATTGCCAGAAAAGATGTGGATGTATCTGTAGCAGATAAGTACAAGCCATATCTTGAGATCATTACAGACAAGAATGGCAGGCACGTTATTCTGAAAAAGGAGGCCCTCCAGACAGCAATAGATAACAAGGGACTCTACAGTATCGTGTCCAGCATTGAAATGACGCCGGCAGAAGTCTATGAATCATACTCTTCACGAAATTCGTCCGAAACACAGTACATGTTTGTTAAGAATCAGCTTGGATACGGGAAAGTTCGTGTACGATTCACGGAAGGAGTCTATGCCCGTTTCATGGTTGGCTTTGTTGCATCGGTTATTCGATTTGAGATCGAGCAGGCAGCCCAAAAGGTCGACAGGTCAACCAATGAGGTTGTAAATGAGATGAACCTGTTGGAAATGACCTACATAAACGGAGTTTATTCCTATGTCCATATTGAAAATGCTCGACAGTTGGAGGTGCTGAAGCAGCTGAATGCAGACGAAAAGGTGCTGGACGAAACGGTAAAAGATGAAAATGACAGGATTACCGGCCATGTACCAACTCCCCGTCACCGTAAACCTGGTCCAAAGAAGAAAACTGAGCAAACAAAGGAGACTACTGGCGGTTCCAGGCAGAAAGGGAAACCAGGGCCCAAAAAGGGATACAAAAGAGGTAAAGTAAACGTGGATGGGACAGTAAGAAGAAAGCCTGGTCCGCAGCCTGGTTTCAAAAGAGGTAGATTTAACAAAGATGGCAGTCTACGGAAAAAACCGGGTCCTAAATCCAAGAATAACGCCAACAGTATCCGGCCAACATAAGTCTATTAGTACCAAAATTCTGGATTATTACGTTTATATGCTAAAATGAACTGAGGATCATCCGTTTCAGGCCTTTTTCTTGGTAAATAACTCATCAAAACGACCGAGTTCCTGTTCCTTTTTATAGTCCTCAAGATACTTACTGTAGGTGTACTCTGGCTCATATCCCAATTCTTTTCTGGCATTATCAATATCCATAACAAAGCTTGTAAATGAAGATTTACTAGGAATTTCGATTATTTTTGTAGATGAAGGATCCGGAGAAAAAACATCGATTATTCCCTGTATTTGCTGCCTCAATGTGGTTCTAATTCCTGTGCCAGCATTATATGTTCCGCCATTAATTGGAGCAAATAATCCTAAATACATCATCCTGCAAAGGTCTTTAATGTAGAGAATGTCCTTAAATGCATTAGGATCTCCCCACATTTCTAAATCATGTCCCTGTGACGCTTGATCTATCATATATCTGTAGGCTATTTTTCTTTCCTTCCCATCAACAAAATATGTCTTAAGCGGTGCATACAGATACACATTAGGGAGACGAAAAACAAAATTCTTTACGCCATATTCCTGTTTATAATACTCCATCGTATCTACTATCATGCTTTTTGTGATTGCATAAAAGGCATGATCGCCAGTGTATATCAGTTTTCTGGGCAATTTGGGTGAAAGTACTTCCTCAACGCCCCAATAACCGCCTTGATCGGACCAGGTTTGTGTGTATAGAACTCTGTCGGCGTTATTCTTTCGTGCGTATTCAAGAATTCTTAAACTGCCCTTTATGTTTGTTTCAACATATGCAAATGGATCGTACTTACTTAAAT
>CAJOQL010000151.1 GCA_905236935.1 uncultured Bacilli bacterium | reverse complement strand
TCTTTTGGAATGTTCTTCAAGCAGTAGAAACAGACGACGATGCACTATTGGAACAACAGAAAGCAATTGCAGATTCCTCCTGCAAGATATTCAAGAGCTACTATCCTGAAGATTTTGTGAATATAAGAATAAATAAATCATCATTTAGTTCCGATCCTTTCAATGTAAGACTAAGACTGTTCTCAGTTACAGAATTATCAGACTTCATGCGTACTGATTTACAACTCACCTTCAATTTCAAAAGATTAAAATACAGACGCAGTTACAAACAGGATTACCTCCAGAAATATGAGAAAACCCTCCAACAGGTCGCATATTGGATGTATGTCCAATCAGATTTCGGGGATTCATCCAATGCCGTCGATTTCATAGTGGCCGATGTAACCGATCCGGTAATCGGCAAAAACCAGTACGGTACATATGAAATCAGAATCAATGAAAAAGACATTACCGCAGATAAAATGGTCTCCCTAATTCAGCAGCTTTAATACTGAGATTGGATCTCTGTTTCATTCAAATTATTTACCTTTGCATTATCTGATACCTAGGCGTATTCCTTCTGGGCCTTTGGTGTCAGAAGGTTTTTTTCCCAATAATTTGGATTATGTTCACCAATTAGTTAACTTTGCTGCGAATGCTTATGAAAACACAGTTTGTCAGACAACTTGTGGTCTTTGAAGACCACTTTAAAGAATTCAGAAAGACACTTGATAAGGAAGCTTTAAAGAAACTGTATCAGGCACTAACCCTCATAATGAAAGTGGAGGTAGTTCCGATAAGGTTCCTAAAAGCAATCAAGGGGCGTAAAGGATTATATGAGATACGCTCGGAATATGAAGGGAATATATATCGGGTGTTCTGCTGTTTCGATGAAGGCAATCTTGTGATATTGTTCAACGGATTTCAAAAGAAGACTCAAAAAACTCCTATTGAACAACTTGACAAAGCCGAGGCTCTGATGAAAAAGTATTTTGAACAGAAAAGGAATAAAAAAAATGGATAAAAAAGATCTTGAAAAGTTGAATTTGACTCCGATAGAAGACCTCATTGCAGAGGATTTTGGAGAAATCGGCACTCCTGAACGGGAGCAGTTTGATATGGAATGTGATGCTTTCATAATTGGTGAGCAACTCAAGGATGAACGCCTCAGGGCGGGATTAACCCAGGAGCAACTTGCAGACAAGATAGGCACTAAGAAGAGTTTTATATCAAGAGTAGAAAGAGGACATGCCGATATCCAGCTCTCAACACTTGTAAAACTCTTCCAAGGTCTTGGCCGGAAAGTGAGCGTAAGGGTTGTCTGATTCATAATAATAATCCATAACACCAAAATATCACATGTGTACCGTAGGTCCCTTTGAAATGACATATGCCGAAGAGAGCTTTTGGGAGATAGTCAAGTATTTTGATTTTCTTGTGACCGATTATGGTTATATTACTCGTGGGATGGAGAAATTTAGAGACAGCGTACTTGTCTCGTACATCGGCCCCAACAACAGGCTGATTGAAATAGGTAAAGAATGGAATGGAGATAACAATGTGTTCTTCAGGATGAAAGGATTTCTGGGCAGGAGCATTATCAATGATGAGAGACCCATGTCCATAAAGAACTATGCCGGGTTTATTGGGAGCAGGCATTTTTCTAAGGCCGATATCTCCAACCGGACCAATCTGCTCGCCATTCCGGACCTGGAAACCAAAGATGAAATATTCTGGTCTCTGTACAACAGCCTCTATTTCCTTGTGCAGAAGCACTATTACATAACCCGGTTCGAGATTGGAGAACATATCTGTCTGGAGTACCGGAATAGACACGACACCATTATTGTAACCACCCAAAAGCCCTATTGCACCAATTGGACAATCTGCACCAAGAAATGGGGTATTACAAAAGACTGCCAGACCATATCCGAGTACACCGAACCAAAGGATATTGCTAAATACATAACGGGGGCCCCTATCCTGTATGAAGAGTATCAGGCAAATTCAGTGTTTTCAGACACAGTCCTAGAACAAAAAGATCCCCAAGTGTATAACAAAACACTCTACACATGTCCCAAATGTGGTTGTGAGGTATCTTTTGGTGAAAAAGACTTTCGCCGTTATTCACTAAATAAAACCAGCATCTTTAAAGATACTTTTCAGAACTACGACAATGATAAGCACCATTCATTTTTGGAGTTCGAGTGTCCCCAATGCAAAAAGAAAACCAGAGTCATTTTTGATGAAGATTATAGCAGTAAAGATCCTGTTATAAAAATAGATTCCGTATTGGTTGAATAACGCCAAAGTGTCCCACAGCCCACTCTCGCTAGGGTAATCGTGGGACACCTTGGCAAATGCAACGCTTTTGCAACGGATAT
>CAJOQL010000150.1 GCA_905236935.1 uncultured Bacilli bacterium | reverse complement strand
CGGTGATTATGACATTGATAACAGCAAGGAGACAGTCGCATCTGTTAAGCTGGAGGGTAATAAAATAGTAATTGACGCCCTCAGTTCCGGAAAAACCTTTATCACAATTACCGACACAAAGAGCACGCAATCAACTGCAATTACAGTGACCGTCTGGGCCAAACTCTCCATCGCCATTATCGGGAATATCGACCTCGAAGTAGGTGACAAGACCAATGTCAGAATCATTTCTGGCAATAATGACTACACGCTCTATAGCGACTATCCCAATATAGCAACGCCTACCCTTATTGGTGAGTTCGTATCCGTAGAGGCTCTGTCAGCTGGCAAAGCCACCATCACCGTGACCGACAACAAGACGGGCCAGACGGCCAGTTTCACGGTGACCGTCAAGGGCACAGAGCCTTCTCCTATGGCTTGCCCGGATGAAAACCATCCTCACATAATAGACCTCGGACTGCCCAGCGGCACAAAATGGGCATGCTGTAATAGCGGAGCAGAAAAGCCAGAGGCTTACGGCGAATACTTTGCATGGGGCGAGACGGAGAAAAAGGATAAATATGATTGGTCCACGTATAATTATTGTGATGGTACCGAGAATTGTACCGATATAGGTATGGATATTGCCGGTTCTCAGTATGACGTGGCACGTGCCAAACGGGGAATATCGTGGTCAATGCCTAATAGCAACCAAATGATGGAACTCATCTATTGCACTACACACGAGTGGACAACCTTTAATGGCGTGAATGGGTATCAGTTTACAGGCTCTAATGGCAATAGTATCTTTATGCCTGCGACCGGAAGTATGTATAGTAATTGGCAGAACTATGATGTTGAGAAAGAAGGGAACTACTGGTCGTCTTCACGAAGTTCCAACCATGATTATCTCGCCTGCTATTTCCAATTCTCCAGCAAGGGTGTGAATTGGAGTAACTATAGAGGCCGTTTCTATGGCTTCTCTGTCCGTCCTATTAGCAGCGGTGAACTGCAGGGACCCGACTTGGCGTTGTCCACCTACAACCCCATCACCATGAATGTCAACGCAGGCGCCACGTTCATGATATTGTCGGGCAGCGGCAGCTATAACGTTGAAAGCAGCAATGAGACGGTAGCAACTGTCACGCTAAGGGACAACTATGTCGACGTTCTTGGTGAGGCAGCAGGCACAGCCACCATCACCGTAAGCGACACCAAGAGCGGCCAGAAGAAAACGATTGAAGTGACAGTCATTGACAACACGCCGCTGCCGGGTACTCCTGCCGAGGCGGTCGACTTAGGCCTGCCCAGCGGCACATTATGGGCCAGCTACAATCTTGGGGCCACCCGTCCTGAAGACTTCGGCGGATACTATGCCTGGGGGGAATTAGGAGCGAGGAGCAGCTTTGAATGGGAAGCCTATCAATACTATAATTCCAAGGACGGTTGGCTGCATATCGGCGAGGATATTGGCGGTACCAACTACGATGCGGCTCGCAGGCTGTGGGGTGATGAGTGGCGCATGCCTTCTGCTACACAGTTTAGGGAGTTGAAGGACAATTGTACTATAGAAGAGACAAAGATAAACGGCGTCTATGGCAGAAAGTTCACAGGTAAGAACGGGAATAGCATCTTCCTTCCTGCTGGAGGCAGTATTGTGGACAACAGCAACAACTATAAAGGCTACTATGGCTATTACTTGTCTTCAAACCTCAGCAGTTCATACAACGGTAGCGCACAGATTCTTTTCTTTAGACAAAGGGGAGAACTGGTGATTGTAGATAATGGACGATCCAACGGCGTCTGTGTGCGTCCTGTCACGACGGTCGGAACTGCTGTGCCCAACTTGGTTTTAGAGAGCACAGCTCCCCTAAGCCTTAAGACACATCAGAAAACAAGCATCAACATCATTTCGGGTAGTGGCAACTATACCGCAAAGAGCGATGACGAATCAGTTGCAATAGCTGAAATATCAGGCTGGGTTAGTCTGGAAACTGGCGAAAAAGGGAAATGCGTAAATGTGAATGCTGTGGGTGCAGGAACATGCAACGTGACTGTCAACGATTCAGAGACAGGTGAAACAGCTACGGTGAGCGTTACTGTATTCAAGGATGATGTTGCTGCTTTGGCCATCGATCTGGGCCTGCCCAGCGGCACGAAGTGGGCCGACCGCAACGTTGGCGCCTCATCGTCAGAAGACTTTGGTGGCTTATACACTTGGGGTGAGACCGAAGAGGTAAAGGCGTATGCCACCTACAAGTGGGGCTATGGAGAATATGGTGAGCTGACCAAATACTGTACGGACAAAAAATACGGCACCGTTGATAACAAAACAGTTCTTGACCCCGAGGATGACGTGGCCTACGTGACGTGGGGCGATCTGTGGCGCATGCCTACTCTTGAACAAGCGAAGGAGCTCGTCGCAAACTGCAACTCAGAATGGGCAACCCTCAACGGTGTCACAGGACGTAAGTATACAAGCAAGATTAATGGTAACAGCATCTTCAT
>CAJOQL010000149.1 GCA_905236935.1 uncultured Bacilli bacterium | reverse complement strand
GGGTGAGTGGCTGAAACCAACAGTTTGCTAAACTGTCGTACGGGTAACTGTACCGGGGGTTCGAATCCCCCCTCTTCCGCAAAAGGCGCCGAAATGGTGCCTTTTTTTAATTACATCGCTATGGATATATCTGTTATAGTGCCTCTGTATAATGAGGCGGAATCGCTGCCGAAACTGTATGAGTGGATTGCACGCGTAATGAAGGAGAATAAGTTCTCCTATGAGGTTATTTTCGTCAATGACGGCAGTACGGACACGTCGTGGGACGTGATCAAGGGGTTACAGGTTACTGGTGACGGGTTACGGGATAAGCACGTCCGTGGGATCTGTTTCCGTCGCAACTACGGAAAGAGTGCGGCGCTGTACTGCGGCTTCAAGGCTGCGCAGGGTGATGTGGTTATCACTATGGACGCTGACTTGCAAGACAGTCCGGACGAGATACCGGAGCTCTACAAGATGATTACTGAGGAGGGTTATGACTTAGTGAGCGGCTGGAAGCAGAAACGCTACGACAACAAGCTCACAAAGAACCTTCCGTCCAAGCTCTTCAATGCCACCGCGCGCAAAGTGACGGGTATCAAGCTGCATGACATGAACTGCGGTCTGAAGGCGTATCGCAACGATGTGGTGAAGAACATTGAGGTCTTCTCCGAGATGCACCGTTACATCCCTTATCTGGCCAAGAACGCAGGTTATACCAAGATAGGCGAGAAAGTGGTTCAGCATCGCAAACGTGAGTTCGGTGTCTCCAAATTCGGTCTCAACCGTTTCGTCAACGGCTATCTGGACCTCATGACGCTTTGGTTCCTCAATAAGTTCGGCAAACAGCCTATGCATTTCTTCGGATTAGCGGGCAGTTTGATGTTCTTTATCGGTTTCATCGCAGTCATCGTGGTCGGCAGTATGAAGCTCTATGCCCTGTCGCACGGAGTACAAGCTATGCTTGTAGGCGTTAACCCGTATTTCCACATATCTATACTGATGATGATTTTGGGTTGCATGCTGTTCCTGGCAGGCTTCCTTGCAGAGCTCGTCATCCGTAACAGCCCTTCACGTAACGACTACCTTATCAAGGAGGAGATTTAGTGGCACAGACCTTGGATGACCAAATAATGACCCTTGAGCAAGCCTTAGGCGAGCGAATGATTGAACATGCTTTGGTCATCATCAGGGCGTGGCTGAACGAGTTGGGGGAGAATAACCCCTATGAGAGTGCTTACAATGATATTCATGAGAAGTACTCTCGACTTTTTGATGAATGGTTGACCTCTAATGACCCTCAGCGCGAGGAGATCCTCAATGAGTTGACAGGTGACACTTACCGCCTGGTAGATGCCGCGTACGCGGATTTACGTATCAAGCGCGGCTTGTCGCCTGACATGCACGGCTTCAACCCCGATAATACGCAGTCCGTCATTCATTATTTCTCCTCTTGTATCAAATTCAAAGAGGAAGATATCGTTTGGTTTCATAACCTCATCAACGATCCGGACAAGGCAGCAACAGCCCTGTTGGTCATCGGCGCGTGGGCTCATAACATGCGTGAGACGTTTAACGAGCAGGTCATCATGGCGCTTATCGAAGGCATTGAGGCGGAGAACGAAGTGGTAGCAGAGCAGTGCCTGGCGAATATCATTATTCTCTTGGCGCATTATGATGTCCGTATCGATTTCTTCCCCAATATACAGGATGCCTTCCTGGCTGTGCTCAATGAGGTTGAGGATGATGAGGGCTTAGATGTCTTCGCTACTTTGGCGGCTTTGGTCAGGTCCGTTAAATCCAATTGGCGCGACCAGATAGCGTCAGGCGAAATAAAGATAGAGGACATGCCGGAAGAACTGCGCAATCTCTTGGAGATGACCGGCAATAAAGATTCCATCGAAGGCGTAATGGGGTGGGTTCCAGCTTCCGAACAGGACTACATGCAAGGCCTGATTCAGGTTCTGCCGGATACTTGGGTGTTTGGAGTTATCGTCGGTGACTCGGACGAGCGAGCCAAACAGATAGCAATGACGTATCTGTCTATAGGGCGAATGGACCTGCTTTGGGATCGAATAGATCTTGCATCACGTTGCCTTTTGAGCCGTTTGAGGAAGGGTAGTAAATCTCCGATGGATTATATCAATTATGCGCATTGTTTGCTGCTGCAAGGCGACCGCATGATGGCTTTTGAGTACTATCGGCAGGCTCGTCAGATGTGTAAAGGCCCTCGCGAGTTCTTTGCGCTCTTCCGGCCGGACAGGAAACAGCTCGTTGACCATGGAGTGCCTATCGAGCAGGTCTATATGCTCGAGGATAAACTGATAGGAACATGATTTTGGTAATACTTGTCATACTTCTTTGCAGTGCGAGCGCT
>CAJOQL010000148.1 GCA_905236935.1 uncultured Bacilli bacterium | reverse complement strand
TGAATCCACTTCCACCGCTTCTTTCCTGATCCGCGCGTTCCGTTACGCAATCACTGCGTTCGTAATAATGGGTGTATATCCGCTGTGCTTCAACAAAGGAAAAATTGATTTGTAATTCAGTAGACAGTGACCGGTGATCAGCGGTCAGTGAGGGGCTTGTTCCGAAGTGATCGTCCCCGTCTTTAGATTGGATTTTTAAGAATATGAAACTGAAAAAACTTGAATATGACCTGACAGTTTGTCAATTAGCCACCGAAGCAGACATTGACCTCCGCAAGCCCTTTTATTTTATCGGAAAGACCGATGAAGAGCTCTCCCTTGTCTGCCGGACGGAAGACACACCGCAAAACACGATCAATCGTGAGGATGGCTGGAAAGGCTTCCGGATCGAGGGAACACTGGATTTTTCCCTCATCGGAATCCTTTCAAAAATATCCGGGATCCTTGCTGAGAACGGAATCGGCATTTTCGCGGTTTCCACGTTCAACACAGACTACATTCTGGTCAAACAGGAGAACTTTGAAAAGGCGCTGACAGTCCTACGAAACGCCGCATATACAATAGATTAGACAAACGCTGATTAATGTGAATTTCTCTTTGACGCAGGTGTATTTCAGGAATGACCGTAGGTTGCCACAAGACAGGCTAAATCAACAATTCCGAACAGGATGATCCCCGCCATCATGCATCTGGCATATTGTTTTTCATGCACATTCAAGTGAGAGAGATTATGCGAAAACATGTGCATCGCGAAAGCGAACAGACAGACAACAAGGGTTGAGTAAGTCCGGATGTTTGACATATAAACTGTCGGAGAAAAAGCCATCATCACCCGTGATCCAAAACCGGTTATGATCAGGACAGAATCAACCAATAGGCCGGTGACAGTATCGTTCAACAAAATCACCTCTGCCGCGATACACAAAGCGATGAACAGGAACAAAGCGAACCGAATCCGCCCGACACCTCCGCCAAGCTCTCCAACGGTGAAGGAACCATAATAATCAACATCGTAACTGATAAAAGAAGCATACGGGAAAACAGCAGTAAGAACATTTTTCAAAGGCCCGAGGAAAAGGACAGCCGCCAAAGGCAGCACAGCCAGACAGCGGAAAAGAAACCCTTTATAACGCTTCCATACCAGGAATGTCAGCATCAGACAGATGAAGATCACGATCAGGGAACTTTCCGCGAACATCCAGTGCAGCGTAGTGGAAATCCCGATATCGGCTTTGTCGATGTTGTCCAGCATCCCATACGTCGGGAACCAGCGAATGATCTCCTGATCTTTCCTCGCCCAGTTTCCGGGACAGCTGAGCATAAATACAAAACTTGCGATAACCACCAGCAGAAAGAACCAAATCATGAGATTTCGTTTTTTCCTGATAGCAAAATAAACCGCCGCGGTCAGATAGCAGCCAAGCAGCACAACACACATCTGTTCCGCGTTCGCCGCATAAATCAGGCAGACAAGATAAAAGACCCATTCCCATTTTCCGATTTTTTCATCTTTCAGGCATTTTTTGATCGGCACAAGCGCCATCAGCCCGAAAGCCTGAGGTCCGAAGTAGGATGTCGTGGTAGCGATCCAGCCTGCCGACACAAAAAAAACGCTTGGAAACAGCATCAGCATCGTCACGGAAAACCAATGGATCAGGTGGTTATGGTCATCATCCGAAAGCAGCCGCAAGGCTTTCATCAAAACAAAAGCTGAAACAGCCATGTACAAAGCCCAGGCAACCTTTCCAAATCTCAAAACCAGATACCACACCAGATTGATAATCACCCGCGAAGACCAGGTGTAATATTGAGAATAAACCAGCTTCAAGGTGTTTTTCAGTGTGTCTACGCTGGAGAGCCATTTCAAGTCGTCCTGAATAATGATCGCAGGCAGGAACATCAGACCGTAAAGGATCGCGATCACAGCCAGAACAGCATCCGGATGCGTTTGAAAACATTTTTTTACTTTTGATAAAATGGCTTTCATGATTCGTCACCTTTCCGCTCAAGAAGCTTCTGTGGATCGATCAGGCGGACACCATCCGAGAGTTCATATAAAATCAACACATCATAGGTTTTATTAGAAAAATCAAAACGGCGGGAAACAAATGAGGAAACAAAACCGGAACTGTCATAATTTGTATAATCGTCCCGGAACTGCTCCGTCACATCCGATCGGGTTTTAATTTCTGTCGGCAGACGGAAACACTGCCCTGTCTCCCTGTTCCGCAAAAGGACATGAATGCTCACCGGACGGGTCTCCCTTCCCCGGATCACAGCCCATCCACGGATGTTCATTCTTTCGCCGTCTATGGGATCCATCTCATAAGAAACATCATCAAATTTCCCAGCGATATC
>CAJOQL010000147.1 GCA_905236935.1 uncultured Bacilli bacterium | reverse complement strand
TTTTACAATGCTCGGATATTTGCGGTACAGGTCCTGTGCTATGGTGTCGATTCCGATCAGTTTCAATTCTATGCCATTATCACGGCAGTACTGTTTTAATTCTTTATCTTTTTGGGGCGGGAGATTTGCAGATGTGTGGCAATAAACAATTTCCGCTATTTCATCCATTAGGATCCCAGTTTTTGCAACATCAAAGCATTTTTCCAAATCCTCATGTATTTTCTGTGCCAGCCCATCTTGCTGTGTCGTGTACTCAGCGAAGACGTATTTGCCACCGAGAATGCAAAAATATGTATCAGGAGTTCCTGGCGTTGTTTTTGTAGTTCCGGCTTTTGTTCCTAATGCCGTAAGATTAGGATATCCTTCGCGTGATAAATAAGCATCGCATAGTATCTGAAACCGGCCAGCATCAAGCTGTTCGATTCTTTGCTTTATTGTAGTTATAGTAGCCATTTTCTTCCTGCCTGTACTTTCTTATTCCTCCAGCCGATGCCGGATATCGTTCAGCCACTCGCCCTTATACTTGAAATACCGGGGGCCGGCAACCGACCATGTGCTGCCGGTCAATAGCTGCGCCAGAGCCGAGAGAGAATATTTCTGTCCTTGATAATCAACCTGCTTGTCATCTACGACCGTGCATCTGATTTCCGGATTGTTGCAGTATTCGATTACTTCCCCAGGCTGTATATTGCACAGGGAAAAACGGAACGGCGCCAAACGCTCTTTATGTTCGGCATCAATTTCCTGAGCTGTTTCCTCTGCTTGCTTCTGTTCTTCGTCCATGGCAACCAGTTTCAGCTTGTCCGTGCGGCCATGGATTTCCGCGATGGCCTCCAGGATAGAATAAGCGTCCTCCGGCGACATGGCATAGAATTCGCGAACACGCTGCTTCCCGTTGAAATTTTCAATAGAACGCAAATGGGGATTCAGTTTGTCGATGATGCTTTGGATTTTCAGATCGGAAAGCCTAGAGCTGACCTCATAGGTTGCATAGACGCGAAAAGCGAAAGGGATGCACTCACTACGATTCAACTGCTGCAGCCGACGGTCTATATCGTCCGCGTACCCGATTTTTACATATTCCGGGAACGACGGGTTCGTCAATATGTAAATCACGCCTGTCTTTTCCATGGTTATTCCTCCTGTGACACCCTTCTTATTCTTGTGGACCCGATTCTTACAACCCTTTTACAATCTCCATGAAACGGTCATAAGAATACGCGCCTGGCCAATCCAGCGTCTTGCTCTGGAACACCATGAAATAGCGATACATCGGGCCGGCGAGGTTGTCCCACTGGTGGCCAATCTTCGCCTTTGCTTTGGATTCCTCATTTTCCAGGTGGTCGCCTTTTGTTTCAATCATCAGGATCCTACCACTTGTCGTCATGGCGATAATGTCCGGGTAAGCATGAATCGCTCCATTGATCAGGAAACCAAGACGTGAGATATTTCGGTGCCACCATTTGATGTTGTCCATGGACGACAGCGCCCAAACCATCTTGCGCTCGTAATCATTGACATCTTCTTCGCTGGAATACAGCGATTTCGGATATGTGGAGAAGTAATTCGTAGGCGAGATCACGGGACTGAGCGCAAAGTTAGGCTTACAAGTGATTTTTCCCTGCTCCAGCCACAAATTAAAGACGTTTGCCCTATGTGCAGCAAGGAGATGTTTCACTTTTTTCTCGATCTTGACGATGTATGGATAGGTCGATTGTTCCATGTCGCTTAGTTGATCTTCGGTCATCGTTTCCACGATGCGGTCGATATAATTCTGGAGTTCCTTGTCATTGACGCAGTTCATATTGGAAATCCGGTTCCGAATCAACCCCTTGCAATGGGCCAGACGAACACTGGAAGGCTGAGCATTAAACCATTCCTTGTAGTAGATACTGTCCGTACCTTTGATCTGCCAAACCTTAGGCAAAGCGTTTACAGCATCATCTGTATCTACACGTGCCATTTCAGCTTCAACTGTGCTGAAATCAATCTGCACATCCTTATCTCGGAGAGTAAACCCTTCTTCCAAATGTTCCTGCTTCAATGGGATGACTTCGTTATCCGAAAAGAAACTTGGCTCCACTTCCAGCATGAACTGTGGGAAACGCAGAGTAGCGGCTTCTTCAGCGAAAACATCATTGATTCTGAATGAGTTCATCTTTTCTCGAACCTCCGTTGGGGCAAGGGCGATGGCAGTTTCGTTGGTCGAATTTACCTTTTCTTCGTATTCCTCGTTCTGTGCCAGGGCAGCCGAAAGGAGTTCATCCGACTCAATCGTTTCTGTCGGAACCGCGTCGTCCTGTTGCATGGTTTGCTCAATTCTCTGGCGAAGATCGCTCGTATTGACCTCTGGAAACTCCGGTTCCTCCTGGGGCTGCATTTCCATCTGAATCGGTTCAGGCGTAGCCAGCGCTTCCGGTTCGGG
>CAJOQL010000146.1 GCA_905236935.1 uncultured Bacilli bacterium | reverse complement strand
GAACAAAAAGACGAAATGAATAGAATAAAAAAAGACAGATTTAATATGTCGGGAAGTTACTTAACATCGATAGATGATAAAACAGCAACTGTAAGATATAATATAAAAAAAGGAAACATCGGAATTTTGAAACATCTCTCTTCTAAACAGTTATTTAAATGGACTGAAGGAGCAATAAATATTATTTTCGAAGAAATAGATAATTTAAAAGGAAAAAATGCAACCGAAATTTTTGAGCAATTAGGACTAAAACTGAAATGGTCATTATTGTCAGAAATTGAGCAGGTAGATATGAATTGGATATTAACGCAGATTATTACTAATATTGGAACAGAGCAAAGTATGGTAATAGTTCCAGAAGAAAAAAAGAGTATATTGAATATAAGTAGTCTGTTTAGAAAAATTTTGAGACCATATTGTGAATCTTGTGAAACATATGAAGTACCATTATGCAAGGAATGTGGAAAAGAAATACAGTATGATATGCAATTTTGTGAATGTGGAGCTCCGATACAAGCTGTTTGCCAGGAAGGACATGCCTTAAATATGACTAAATATTGGTATATACCTACGCAAAATTGTATTAGAATGATAAATGATAATTTAATAAAAGTATATCCGAATATGAATGCTAAATATACATTTTTAATTATGGATGATATGCTAGTAATATCCTCTTTTGAAGATAATATTGGTGGAGAAATATTATTTGATGACATTGAAGAATTTAAAATTGAAGATTTCGAATTAAATGATGAATTAATAAATTTTGCAGTAGATATGAAAGAAAAATGTAATGGAATGTGTTCTTATAGTAAAATTGAAACGTGTTTAACTGATAAACAGCAGATTTGTTTACCTAAATTATTTTATGAAATCATACCAGGATTTAGACCACAGCCACACAAAGGTGGAGAATATGGTGATGTTTCTGGAACCATAAATTCAAATGGAAAATCATATGAAATGAAAGGTATTATTAAGAAAAACTCTTCAACAAGTCAGAATAAGCGAAATGCAGTATTATTATCTACATCTAAACAAGGAGAAGAAATAATAAGGCAATTTGTGGAACAAGGTATTGATGACCATAGATGTGAAGTTATAATGGTAGTAGCACCACAATATATTGATAACTCTTTTAAGGGAACATTAAGACTATTAGCCAAGATGTCAAATAAAAAAGTAGTATTTGTAGAACTAAAACAAGTATGTAAATTACTAAGAAAAGGTGAAATTAAATAAAAAAGGATGTATAAGTATGAACTTTATAAAAAAATATATAAAAGAAATATCTTTAATATTATCAATTTTAATTATTAGTACAATAGTATTTTTTATAGGTAAAAAATTAAATATTGGAGTTAACGAATTAGACAATATTGTTCAGCTTCTTTTTGATGGACTTATAGGTTTAGTAGCTATATGGATATCTGGATATTTTATATTAATACAACTATATAAAAATACATACCCAATGGAAATAATTGAAAAAAACTTTTTGAAAAAAGTAAAATTAATATTAATTTTTTCAATAATGAATATTTTGATAGGGATACTAATTTTAACAATATTTAATGATATTATTTCAACAATATATTATATATTATTATTTGTATCAAATATGTTTATTATATTTTTTAATACATATATGATAAATAGAACTTTTACGATAAACACATATATAGAAAAATATTTTAATACATTAGAAAGCGATTTAGAAAAAGATATATTAAATAAAAATAAAATTGATATAGTTTTTAATGATATTTATAAATTTTTCGATGAATGCCTAGTAAAAGAAGAATACTATGTTTGCAATAATATTACAGAAAAAAATGGACAACTTTTTCAAAAATTAATTGAACATTGTAATAAATTATTAATATCAGAAGATGAAGAAAAACAAAATCTTGCGGAATATATATTTGAAAAAATAATTAAATCTGGAATATATCAAATCAATGCTGCAAAAAAATTAGAGAACAAAAGATATCTTATAGAGCTGTTTAAACAACAAGAGAAAAACATTAAATTATGCCTAAAGATAAAAAATATAGAATGGTTCAAAAAATATGTTGATAAAATAAACAAATTAGCAAATGAATATAATGATGAAGAGATTTTAGAAAATTTATATTTAATGAATATGAATATAGGAGAATACCTACTAAAAGGAGAAAATACATATTTTGAATGGTATATCCAAGAAATTTATCATTTAAATATGTCTTTAAAGTATTTATATAGTAATTTGAATTTAAAATACTTCTGTAAATTATTAATAGGTTTATTAATAGTAGATGGTGATGAAAATAATTCTGTAAATTATGATATATTAAAGAAAATTTTAAGTAGCTTTACAAAAGAGATTACTTATGGTGAAAAAGATATTCAAGATGTTGTGATATATTATCAATTATATGGTAGTGAAATAATTGATAATAAAGATTTAGATAAAGTTAAAGACTTTATAAATATAATAACTCATAAAAATAATAGAATAATAGATAATGAAAGATGGAATGGATTTATATTGTTCTATTTAAATATAACGTCAAATGAATGGGATGAACTTGGAAAAGATAATAGAAAACTAATTGTTGATATGATATTAGATTTAGTGTTAAAAGATTCAAAAAATGTTTATTTTGGTTTTATGCCTGATTATAAAGAAATAGTTTTTAAAAACCGATATAATACAAATATGATCAATGATATATGTGACGAAATAAAAGAATTGCTAATTAGATTAATGATTAATAATAATGTTAATATGTTCTATTATGTTTTAAAAGAATTAAAAAAGGCTATTGTAGATTTAGAAAAGAGAGATAGAAATGTTCAAGAAAAATTATTTGATATATGTATGAATATTTTGTCTAGAACAATTAATATAAAAAATAAAGAATTTATTGAAATAACAATTTCTACAGCAGATGAAATAATAGAAGAGTTGGATAAAGAGAGAAAAATATCAGATAAATTTGGTAAAAAGATTATAGAAGATATTTCTGGTATGATTATATATAGGCATAGAATAGAGGAATATAGTGTTATTAATTTAATATATTTATTAGATGGATTTTTAGAAGAAGGAAAAGAATATAATTTTGTATCCCAAGATAATACTAGGAAAAAGATACTATATAAAAGTATTTATAACATTGGTGTTGGATGTATAGAGGACAATAGAGAAAATGCAGTTAGAACAGTTTCAAATTCATTAGGATGGTTTATAATTAGAAGCATAGATAATGATAACAATGAATTATCAAATTATTTGATAGAAAGAACAATAGACCTCTTTAGAATTGCAAAGAATATGCAAGTTTCTGAAAAAACATTAATATTTATTATGACTCTGTTTACTACTGTTGGTACATACTGCTGTAAAGATATTAGATATCAAAAATTATTAGATAAGATATTAGATGTACTTAAAAATGAAGAGTATGTTAGAATAAAAACGGCGATAGAATTAAGAACTAATGAAAATACAATGTGGGATAAATTATATAATAATAAAACAAAAGAACTTACGAAAAAATTTTTAAATCAATTAAAAAATAAAACGGACAATTAATCCGTTTTATTTTTTGCTCTATTTTTATAATTCTTGGGACGTGTCTGAAAATCACAACTTTACTGTTATTTTTTAACACGTCCCCAAAATCATACGAATTAAGAAAAATAGGAAATAACATTAATCAGTTAACACGATTAGCGAATGGTGGGTATTTGAAGGTTATTTCGTTAGATGAAGTAAAAAAAGAATTAGGGAAAATATGGAGAGAATTAGATGATATTTGGTTATTAAGAAATTTATAAAAAAGTATTGACAAAGGAACAAATGTTTGATATAAATATTAAAAAACATTTTTCTACAAATATTGTTTGATTAGTGGCAAAAAAACAAATTTTATGATATAAATAGATATGTAATTTATTAGATTTAGTGAGGCAAAAAAATGCGTACAATGTTATTAAGTTTAAAACCAGAAATTTTTGATCTGATAAGAAACGGAAAAAAGATATTTGAATATAGACATCAATTTTATACTGAACCAGTAGGAGCTTATTTATATATTAGCAAACCGATTCAAAAAATAGTTGGATATATTGAATTTGATAAAAGAATTGAATTAAAAGATTGGAAAGAGATCTACAAGAATAATGAAGAAGTAAGTAAAAGAATTACTGATTATCTTTCAAGAAATTATAAGTATGCAATGCCAATTAATAAGTTTAAAATGACAACAGAAATATCTTTAAGTGATTTAAGAAATGATTTAGAAAGATTTATTATTCCAGAATCATATTACTATTTAGATAACTTTATTGAATTAAAAGAATATATAGAGAAAAATATAGATTTTACAAATGAAGTAGTAGAAAATAATTTTCAAACAATACATGATGAAGATATTTGTAGAAAAAAATATTAATGCAAAATATGGGTTTTGCATTCAAACAAAAAATTAAATACAATATAATTGAAAGAGGTGCAAAATGAAAGAATATAAAGTTGGAAGTTTATTTGCAGGAGTAGGCGGTATTTGTTTAGGATTTCAAAATGCAAAAAGCGATAATGCTAAATATAGATTATTATGGGCAAATGAAATAGATGAATATGCTTGTGCTACATACAGAAATAATTTTAATCATACACTATTACAAGGTGATATTAAATTAGTCTTACATCCTGAACTATCAAAAGATAGTGAAGAAAAAAAATATTACGAAAATCTTCATGAAATAATATTAAAAGAACCTATAGATATTTTAAATGGAGGATTTCCTTGCCAAGCTTTTAGTATTGCAGGAGAACAAAAAGGTTTTGAAGACGAAAGAGGAAATTTATTTTTAAATATTATAGATCTTATTAATATGTTAGGAGAAAAATTTTATAAACCTAGAGTTTTATTTTTAGAAAATGTAAAGAACTTACAAGCACATGATAATGGAAGAACATATAGGGTTATAAAAGATAAATTAGAAGAATGTGGTTATAAGATATTCGAAAAAGTATTAAATACAATGGAATATTCTGATTTACCACAAAATAGAGAAAGAATATATATTATTGGTTTATTAAATGAAAAAGATATAGAATTATTTGATTTATATAATAAAGATGTTCTTTCTAATTTGCATAAAAACAAATCTCCTGAGGATAGAGTAAGAGATATTAAAAAAATAATAAATTATGATTTAACAAAGGAAAATGCTGAAAAGTATTACTATACTAAGACTAAATATCCAAATTATTTTGTTTCACTTGATGAATTTAAAAATTCAGATAAAGAGAATAGAATAAATTTGGATGAACAAATAGAT
>CAJOQL010000145.1 GCA_905236935.1 uncultured Bacilli bacterium | reverse complement strand
TGTCAAACGAAATGCAGCCCTCATAAACAAATATATTGAGTATCGGATACGGGTTGAAAGAGCTATTTTGACCGGCCAATATGAGCAAGCACGTCAATTGATAGAAACTATCAATACCACTATCAGCTATTCCTATTGGGCTGCCACGTGTTTGATTAAGATAGCACGACTTGAGAAAGGACTGAATGAATGCACCGAATTATATAATCAATTATGCGATAATAATAATACCATTACACGTCAAATATATTATTGTGCTTACCGATCCTCTTCTCTCGATTTTATTGACGAAGAATTAAAACGGGTGTTAGTTCCTGAATCAATGGAATACAGCGAGTTCGTGAATAATTTCCTAATAACTCATTGTATGCCATATTGGGGCGTAAAAGAAGGTGAATGGATCTGCGCTGACACAAACTCTTCCATTATTGATTTTTATAATAACTTTTTGGTATATCTTCCTAATCTGAGTGAGACAACAATTAATGATCCATCAGTACAATATTTTCTGAAGGAATTAAACTCATGCATAAACGACCCATATCTTTCTAAAATTTGTTATCTATATAGAATAACTAAGACTCCAATTGTAGATGTGGAGAGAAATGCCATAACGGAAGCTTATCTTAAAAACGATTATGGCAAAGTAATAGAAATGGCACAACTATACCTTGAAAAAGCAGTTGATGATATTGAAATACAAAGTTATTATTTGAAATCATTACTACAGCAAGGGGGTGAAATAAGCCAACCAGGAACTAATAGCCCTTTGATTGATAAAATCAAGTTTTACTATTTCAGCATTATTTCACATTCAGAAAGTCAGGCAGCATATAAACGACGACTGCTCAATTTGTGTCGCTCACAATATTATTTACAAGGCGCACGTCAGTTATTTACGATGGTCGAAGGTATTGAATCTCTCAATATTTACAATCTTTTTCTATCCACATGGAAATATACTCCTTTTAACACACCACTAGATGTGTGTTTTTATGCTGACAACAGTGTTCGTTTAGAATACGTAAATACCATTAGTGGTAATAGTGATTATTGGAATCATATTTTTAACCCGAATCATGATATATTATCAAAAGATTTCTATGAATTAACGCTCGCTTCCGAAGAAGATGATAGGGTATTCAACTATTTGGTAACGAAATGGAACGAAGGCGAAGTGGCTCTGTATTTGAGAGATTCAGTAGCGACTTTTCTTTTTGACCAGTTTTTAAGAAGACAACAATATTTGCAGGGAGTATGCTTTTTCGTTGAAAACAGACTTAAAGACAAAGGTTTGGTGATCGGAATAAGAGAAAACGAATCAATGTCTGTTATAGTTGATAATAAGAATTTAGCCAAAGAAATCCCGTTAGAATTGTCAATTTTTGCCGATATGGTTGGAGCAGATGCTGATACCATATACCTGATTTACAAAAAATATCTTAATCAATGCGGGGTATCTAAAGCTTCAGAAATTGTTGTTGACGGTAACAGCAAACAAAAGTATTTTTTGGAAAATGTAGCAGTCCCGAAAGTGCTGACATTGCATGTAAGGAAACTCAAGAGTGTCAGGCAGGTAATGGAAGAAAGGAGTGCCATTTGCATAAACCTTTATGAGCATTTTCAAGATAAGCGTATGAATGATGAAATATCTGCAATATGTCGTGATATTAAGATTCGCGAACTCAACAATCAAGTAGATGAAAGTAAAATATTTGTAGATGTCCAATCCATAAAGGAGCACGATTCTCAAGAAGCCCAAACATTTTTTGAAATGTTTGCGACTGCTACTAATCAAGTGGCGTTCAAAGATATTTATTATGGTGAAATAATTGCTCAGTTAGCCACAAGAGGCGTGCAATCGGCGTTTGTTGAATTTGACGAGAAAGGGGCTTTGAAGGTAAAGGAAGGCCCAATGGAATTGGTGAATTACAGAAAAGATGTTTTGACACAGATTTTTTACACCATCAGAGACCAGTTTTTATTCAACCCCAAATACGGTCTGGATAATTACTTGAGTACTAGAATAAGGCATGGCACCTTGATCAATCAGTTAAGAAATCATTTTGAGGAAAGAAATTTGGTTACTAACACTATTGGAGGCGAATACACCATCAATGATTATTGGATTAGTATGCAGCTCAAATTGAGAAATACTGATGCTTTGCAGTGTATTAAGTTGTTCAAATCGTTTTCAAAAGGTATTGATGAAATAATTACAGACATTAAAGATTCGTACATTCAAGTTAAAACAGAAGAAAACAGCACGAAAGAACTTGGTTGCTTCGATTTTGATAAAAAGCATTTTGCTGATGATATTGAAAGTTTGCTTCTAAAAAGCACTCTTAATACTTTTGATAGCTGTTTTTCTGCAATAGTTGACTGCTTGTGGCAGCGAACGGAAAAATGTCTTGAGATAATGCGGGAGAAACTAAATGATGCCCAAGCTAAAATGATAAGTTTACTTCATTCGCTACAGAAAGATGTTGTGGATGTGGTTGGCGACAATCATTATAAAATAAATGATTTTAAAGACGCCATAAGCTACTGTCAAAATGAGATTCAAAACGATTTTCAGATAGTAAACAAATGGTTCAAAAAAAGCAATTACGTCGACTTTGATTTCACCATTGGGCAGGTTATTGACACTAGTCTTGGATTCATAAGACGAAACAACACATATATGCCGAATCCGCAAGTGAATGTATCTAGCGCATCTGTCTTGCAAGGGCGTTATTTTGGCCCTTTATATGATATTTTCCATGACATTCTTAACAATGCTTTGGATTATGAAAAGTTGCATGAGACAAGGCAAAGGTGGATAATAGATGTGGCCGAGGAAGATGGTTCTATGCATATAAAAGTAAGCAACCCTATCCGCAAAGATGACGTTGAATCATTAAAACTAAAAGTTGAAGAAATAAACAAGACTCTTGATGAAATGCTTTATGAAGGAAAATCTAGAAAAGAAGGAAACTCAGGGTGCTTAAAAATATTCAATGCTGTAAGCTATCACCTTGGTTCGAGTAATAATCAGTATAAAAATGAAATCGATGAAAACGAAAACAAGTTTGTAGTTAATGTTGTTATTGAACTTAAACCCATAAAGAAATGAAAATATTATTAGTGGAAGATGATGAGCATAAGATGAATGACATCATCATGTATTTACAGTCCAACATAAAAAATG
>CAJOQL010000144.1 GCA_905236935.1 uncultured Bacilli bacterium | reverse complement strand
ATGCACAGGACATGCCCCGCAATGCGAAGCGGCTACCATACGAGACAACGCCGCGCCATACATTGCCGACGCGATACGAAACAATGGGCTTCAAGGCCCTGCCCAAGCGATACCATGCTAAACGTAGGGTGGCCGTGCAATGCCGTTGCTTTGCTTAACTATTCACGGCATTTCCACGCCTGTACATTGCGCAACACTGCTTTGCCTTGCCTTGGCGAAACTATGAGGTGTGGATACCTAGGTTTTCGGCGCAGCGCTATGCCCTCGCTGAGGGTGGCTCTGCCATTCATGGCTGAGCGGATGCAAATCATTGCTGAAATTAACTGTGCTATGTGCCGCCGTCGCCGTGCATATCGGTACCGTGCTGATCACGGCTGTGCCCTTGCGGCTCTCCGGAACAGCCCTGCTATACATTGCCGTTGCAAAGCGCATATTCGCCTCACCTTGCTTTTTCGATGCCGTCACACAGCTGCGTTTCGCATATCTGCGCAAATCCGAGCAAAACCGTTGCGCAAGCATTTCACTGCTGAACATTGCCTTTGCCATACGTTGCCTTACAATGTGGCGCATCGCCATTGCAGTTCGTTGCTCCACAACGCTATGCCGCTGCCGTACAAATCTTCGCCTCACTCAGCTATCGCGCAGCGCGTCCAGGACCTGGTGCAGTGGGATCCGCGCAAATCGCAGCGCCAGGGCCCGCACGCCCTCCCGGTCGATGTAGCATGACCGGCGCGTGTCGTATCGCTGGAGCTCACGTAACAGGTAGCGCTTGCACTCGGCGGGGATCAGCTTCGACGCGGCGGCCTGGTTGGCGATCCGAAACGCCTGGCATGTTTCACGCAGTGGCCAGTAGGGCGCGCCGTCCAGGTTTACCGGCTGGATGGCGGCCAGGCGGGTGCGGGGATCATAGGGCGCTTTCATACGGGCCGCTTCACCTCGCCCGGCACCGCTACCGGCGCGTTGCCGTAGGCGATCCAGTGCAGAAAGCCCCGCCGGGGAATCCGCACCCGCGAGCCCATCAGGCACACCGGGAAGCCCAGCTTCGCCGGATCCTCCCGCGCCTGGCAGTTGATCGCGTTGGGATTGCACCCCAGCACCGGCGCGACGTCCGAGGGGATCAGGAAATCCAGGTCGGACGCTTGGATCTCGGATAGGGTCATGGGGAATGCCTCCTTGTGTTGGGTCGTTGAGTTATGCTATAATCTCCCCCGAAAGGAGGTGATTATTGTGAGTCCGATTCGGAAAAACGATTTGCAAAAGATGGGGAAAATCATCGAAGAAAAAGTCAAGAAACAGCTTCCGGAACTTGTGAAGGATAAGTTAATTCCGCTGGAATGCCCGCACTGCCATGCGGAAATTTCAGTGAAGCCCGGAGTCTCCGTCTGCCCCGCCTGCGGGGGAGAGATCGATCTTACCATTCGCAGTAAGTAACTGAAGATTCAGCGGGAAAGCGTCCAGCTTTCGGGCCAGCGTGTCTGCCAACGCGCTGGCCTTTTCGATCGCGTCGAACAGTGCGGTGATTTCCGCCTTTACTGCCTGCAGGTTGGCTTCATCCATTGAAACCTCAACGGGAATTTCGATGGGCTGCGGCATTTGTGATTCACCTCCTTGTGTTGGGTCGATTGCCTAATTCGGGACATCTTTCAGCAGGGCCCCAACAGGACAGTTGAGAGCCTTTGCAATCCGGGTTGCAGACTCCGGCGAACATGTTTTCCCGTTTTTGATTGCGGAAACGGTAATTCGGGAAAGGTTCGCCTCCTCAGCGAGTGCGTTAACGGTCAGCCTTTTGCGGGCCATTTCAGCAGCCAGCTTCACGCGATCAATTTCCAAGTATTTCACCTCCTTCGTGTTGAATACAATCAAATGATTGTGTATATACGATAGCACATACATTTGCTTGTGTCAAGTTATGTAAATGTTAAATCTCATACAAATGCTTTTG
This sequence comes from uncultured Bacilli bacterium, assembly GCA_905236935.1. The sequence continues at coordinate 2,055 of CAJOQL010000144.1, read as the reverse complement.
CAAATGCGTTTACTGTGTTATAATGCTTATAGGAGGTGAGCGGCTATGAATGTTGGGGAACGAATCAGGGCTATAAGGATTAAAAAAGGGATGACGCAACAGGCCGTAGCGGATGCCATAGGGATCACATACCAAAATATCAGCCAATACGAACGAGGGATACGAAAACCGAAGTCAAGCACGCTCAGGAAGATCGCGCAGGCATTGGATGTAGATATTTGGGAGTTGATACAATTTGACGATATAGAGATGGACGATTGGGACGATGCGCCGTCTCGCCCCCTTCCCGCCGATCTCAAGCCCCTCACCGATCTCCACCGTCAGCGGGTGCCGCTGATCGGACGGGTGGCGGCGGGGCAGCCGATCATGGCGGAGCAGGACTATGAGACCTACGTCTCCGCGCCTGTGGAGTGCGACGCGGCGCTGGAGGTACAGGGGGAGAGCATGAAGCCCACCTATCTGCCCGGCGACATCATCTATATAAAGTTCCAGCCGGACGTGCCCGAAGGCCAGGTGGCCGTGGTGCTGATCGATGACGAGGCCACGCTGAAGCACGTCTACAAGCGCCCCGAGGGCCTGACGCTGATCAGCGACAACCCCGCGTATACGCCGATGCTGATCGACGCCGCCGACCATGAATACATCGCCATCTACGGCGTGCCGGTGGGATTTACCAGGATGTATAAAAAGGAACGCGGGATAGAGGGGAAGATCACCAAGGGATTTCCGAAGAAGTGAGGAGGGAATGAATGTGCGGAGGATCATTGCAATCGCATTGCTTGCATTATTGATTATGAATGCAATAATCGTTGCAAATGCCGAAGTGGATCTCGAAAGCGTATTATCGCAATATAATGAGTATGCGGGATTATTCGGCGCGCCGGAACTGGATCCTGATAAAGCGGAATTAAGAAGTTCTCCGTTGCGGCCCTATATCGCTGAGGTTGTCCTGGATGGCATAACGATCACATTCACATCCAAAGACGGGTCGCGCATAGACGGCGGTATTTGCAAATGCACAGATGAAACGCAACTGGGCGATTATTTTGCGTACTGCACGACGTTGGGAATCTATTTGTTTGGAGTCCCGCAGGCAAGCGCGCTGACGAGCAGTATCCTGTTCGATTACCTAATGCAACGCGGAGGAAATGAAACCACGCCCTCTTTGGGGCCCGATGGCGGAGCTTATCAAATGACTTACGAAGACGGAGCTTATCTCTTCGTGATCTCCGCAAAATAAAAAAATCCCCCGTCCGGCCGGTACCCGGACGAGGGAAGCGCAACGACCCAACACATTTCAGGACAAATCCCGGGCATTGCTATACCATTATAGCACATGTCCCGGCCCAAAAGCAAGGAGGATGCTATGATGGTGTGCAAAAAATGCAAAAAAGAGATCCCGGATGGCTCGGCCTATTGCATGTTGTGCGGCGCGGATCAGCGCCCCGCGCAGAAAAAGCGCCACAAACGCGGCAACGGCCAGGGCACCGCGTTTCGCCGCGGCAATACCTGGACAGCCCGCGTCGTGATGGGCTACGCCGCCGTGCCAGGTGATCCGCTCAAGCGCCGGGCGGTCTACCGCACCAAGGGCGGCTTCGCCACCAAGCGCGAGGCGCTGGAATACTGCGTGGAACTTCGACAAACTGCAGACCGCCCGAAACGCGCCCCACAGTTGCGCGCTTACTGGGAAACCTACGAGTGCGGCAAGCTGGAGGCGCTGTCGCCGTCAAAGCGCACGGCCTACAGGGGCGCGTGGGCAAAGCTGGCCGCCCTCCACTGGCTGCCGGTGGACCGGATCGGCGTCAACGATCTGCAAAGTACGGTTGCCGCCGTTGCGCCTACTTATTATACTGCCAGGGATTGTCGCACCGTGCTGACGCGCCTGTTTGAAATGGCGGCCGCCGAGGGCTGGTGCTCGAAGGATCTGCCGTCATTTATCGAGCTGCCGAAGCTGGAGGAAAAGGAACGCGAGGTGTTCAGCGACCTGGAACAGTCCGCGCTCTGGAAACTGTACGAATCCGGGGACCTTCGCGCGGCGATCCCGCTGCTGATGAT
>CAJOQL010000143.1 GCA_905236935.1 uncultured Bacilli bacterium | reverse complement strand
TAGCAGTTTCTTCTTGATTCTTTTCGGAGAAATTATCTCTGTGTTTAAAATTAAATAATGCAACTTCATTTTCGGTTCCGTTTTGGTATATATATACGGCATCAATGCCGAGATCATCTGTCTTTATGTGATAAATTTTGTCGTTGTATTCCTGATCTATTATAGCTTCGCTAATTTCTCTTATATTTGGATTCTGTGTTACTGATTCTAAAACAAGATGATAAAAACCAAGGCGAGCCTTAACATTAGGATCCGAAAATGGGGATAAATGTAATTCTTTTTCCAAGAATTCGAACATTCTTTGGCTTTTAGCCTTTACAACTTTGAAATCATTTAATGTCGCCATTGTTCCTCCAAGTTACTTTTTTAAAATAAACAAATATTCGTGGGCGATCAAAAGGAAGTCGTTTGCTTTTGATTGCCATTTTTTCGTTCCAATACAGTTGTGCTGTTCTTTTATGACGATTTCTTTTAGTGTGAATCCTGCGTTGATGAAAATATTCATCAGTTCAAATCCGAGTGGATATAAAGCGCCCTTTTGACGAACATCACCAATTAAAAATGCGCAGATTTTCCCTTTTTTCAGTACTCTAAAAGATTCTGTTGCAACGGGCTTCATCTCTTCTATAAATTTGTTGACAGGTTGTTGTGATAAATCTCCGATTAATCCTTCGCTGTACTTAATAATATCTGCATATGGGGGATGTGTTGCTATCAAATCGATGCTTTCAGAACTGAGAAAAAATAATTTCTGAGCACTACCTTTTCTAATGCCAATATGAGATTTTGATGGACAATCAAAATTAACAGCTGATTTGCATAACTTAATCGCATTGGGATTTATGTCTACCCCAAATGCGTTGCGATTAAGAAGTTTTGCTTCTATTAGAGTTGTTCCGCTTCCGGCAAATTGATCTAAGACAGTGTCTCCTTCATTAGAATAGCGGAGAATTAGATTTCTCGGTATATATGGAGACCAGTTCCCACGATACTTGTTGGTATGCGTTGCCCAGGAACCTCTATCGGGGAAACTCCATAATGAGGTTTTTTCTAGGGAAAAGTTATTAGGCTGTAGATTCTCGGCCGCCATTATTTTAACAGTAGAGATAAAATCCAGTTAACCCATCCTCGAATGGTTGAGGAACGGCGTTCAAATGTGCTCTCGCTTTCAATATTATAAAGATTGCTGTTTTTCATAATGGTCACAACAGCGTCCTTTCCCAGAAGAGAGCCTTGCTCAAGAGACCCCTTTAGCGTTTCGCCAAAGGCTTTGTGTTGGAGTATTTTTTCGCAATATGCCAATTGTCTTTTTTTGTATGGCAAGTTTAGTATTTTGCGTCCTTCTTCTGTAAGATTATATGGGCCTCCCACTTTTTCTTTCCTAACGAGGCCTAAGTATTGTGCTGCATCTGTATAATAATTTGTTTGACGAACGTCAAATGCGTATTCGCGGGTTACTTGTTCTCTTGTGTAAGATTGAGTACTCAGTATTTCACACAAATTGATTACTCTCTCAAATTTATCTGCTTGGGGAAATGCCACTTGCGGTTCTTTTGTAGTGGTAATTTTCTTCAATAGGCCATCAATATCGTCCATTGTTATGTCAGTATTTTCAATGGAATAACGTTTAGACTTAACCAATTTTAAAGAATTGTATAGCATTTCATCCTCGAATTTATACTCATATAAAGAAAAAATTCCGTTTGAATATACAAGGAATATTGGCTTAATTCTTTTGGTTATGCCTTTTGAACGCCATGTTCTAAAAGGATAGTAAAGTTGTCGAATTAAAAAATCTTCTGACAGGTCCCTTTTTGCTTCGATAATAGATAAGTAGTTGATTCCCTCATAGGCGGAATCAATTTCTATTTGCGAATTTTTTACATCTAGGGGTAAAATTTGGCCGTCGGATCCTTTGATATTGAAGGAAAATTCTCCCGACCCCATACGCCCGCATACGGTGGAGTATAGGTCTTCATCTTCGAAAAAGTCAGATAATATCCCTGAAGCAAATGCTGCGTTTATCGCGATCGTTTCGCTGGGGATATTTTCATCGCTTATTGATTGAAGATTGTCTGGTAAGGAAAATTGCTGAATAGGTGCTGTGTTCGGTTCAAATGAATGATAAGCGTCAAATTCGGAAATAACATAATCTCCGCGGGATATTGGGAGAATTGCTAAACTGTTTTCACGAAATATTTTTGGTAAATTAATAGAATGATCAAATTTGGACATCAAACGAGGTTCACGTTCTTGTTTGATGTCATTTGCCGATATGACATAACGCCCCTGACGATGTACCTCATCAAGAATGTTGAAACGTTCAAAAAGGGTGTTCCACGCAATGTCGTTTTGAGTTAAATCATTCATAATTTGTTACAACGACTTCATCTACAAGACCGCGCCGAGATGCTATAGAATTTACAGATCTTTTTGCTTGTACCGTGTGGATGGTGTAATCCTTATACAGATCTTTTATAAAATCGGTTGCGGAATTTGACAACATGAATTTTACATTTTTCTTGTTAAGAGAATCACAGACTTCTTTTAAAGATTCCTGTTGTTCTCGCCCAAAACCACCTTTTGTATATCCTGTAAAACTTGAGGAATCTGAAATAGGATCATATGGAGGATCGAAGTAGACGAAAGATTTATCATTAGCATTTTTTAGCGCTGCTGAAAAATCCCCGTTATAAAATGTAATTTCATTGTCTTGAAGGTATTTACTGACAGCTTTCAGTACAG
>CAJOQL010000142.1 GCA_905236935.1 uncultured Bacilli bacterium | reverse complement strand
TGTACATCACATAGAACTTATCCTGTAAGTCCAAGACTGACAGAAAACTTTGAAATTTAGCAATCTCTGATTGTGTCATAATATTCTCGTTTTTGATTTCTCGTTATTATTTGTTTTCTCATGTTTTTCCAGATATTCTTCCGGCCAACACTTGTAACGCTTACGGAAAGCATCTCGCATACTGGCTATACCATCCTTATCGAGGTTATAGATATTGTCAATAACCGCATGAGCGGAATGACATCCGGCCTCAATCTCAGAAACAACCTGGATCTTATTACGGACTTTCCCCGAATCATCGACAATATCCTCCTGCACGGACTTCTGGGGACGAAGCCTATAGCGTACTGACATATTGGGAAAGTGCTTACGGAATGTAGATGCAAAAGCATCAATATTTTCTTTCTCCAAAAATTCGTACTGTTCCTTTGTCACTGACAGTTGAATAAGCCTGTCTGAAACGAAAATCGTATCAATATAAACATCGCTTACGATATTCTTTGTTTCTTTATCAGGGAAAAGACTACAGAAGTCACGAAGAAACTCCGGCCACTGACGGTAAACCGACTGACGAAGATTCTCTTCATTCTGCCGCCGGGCAAGATATTCTTCATTCATATATTCTTGACGCTTTGCTTCACATTCTTCAGCAAAATCCTTCAAGGCACAGGTGATAACCATCGGATCAACCTTCCCGTAGAACTTACCGAAATGACCGCACTTGAAACGATAGAAGAACATTTGCATCACAGAATACTTCATATCCTTGTACTCCTGGGCCAACAGCAGAGCCAGTTTCTTGGTCTGTTCATCGTCCATATTCTTGGAACCAGTGAACTTGTTCAGATTGGCAAGGGCTGTGACAAGCCACGACGAAGCAGACTCTGGCCCAAAAGCAGAGTCAAGCATCCCCAAAGTGGAATAACCCTCCATGATGGACTTACGTTCATCAGAAGCAAAGAGAACCTGCGTATCAGGATTCACTTCAATATTGAAGTTCTCATACGACTGGTAACTCTTTCTGAGGTGTTCCACCGCCAGAGCGCAAGTCTTTGATGATGTTGACTGCGCCTGTATAGATGTCCTCGCCTGTGCGATAGCCGTTGTTACTGTCTGTTCCATTAGTTCTACTGTTTTTGTTCAACTTATCTTCCTGGATAATCATCCAACTGCTGAAATGATGCTTTGCATCGCCGAGATTCTGATGACGTTTGCCAGAGATCTTGACTTCCTGCCCCCAACGCTGTAGGTATTCATCAAGAAGTTGCTCATTGACACCAAGAAACTTGAAACGCATGAAAACCTGTTCCTTCCAGATGGGACTGGCGCGAAGCTCGATAATTTCTGCATCTACATCGGCGCACACCGTCTGGTCATCGGCACCTACCATCGGCCCCTCACCCTCGCGTGCGCGGATATCCGCACTCGAAGAGTGCTTTCCTTTACTTTCCTTTACTTTACTTTGTGTACTTTTCCCGGAGTTATTCGGGGTTTCTTCCGTATTATCATTTATTTCTTCCGAATTAAATAGGGTTTGTTCCGAAGAAACTACTTTTTTATCGGAATTAACCTGATTAGGATTCAAGGTCACAAGTAAATATGGAATATTATCCGGCAACTTACGCTTGGCGACAGTACAGAAGGAAATATAACGCTCCTGAATACCATGCGAAGTGAGTACCTGATGAGTATCGAAAACAGTCTTATCAAAAAGACCGATAGTGATGCAGTAATTGATAATGTCTTGAATTGTATCTTCCTCTAAACCAGAGATTTCAGAGACAATGAAAGGCAAATCTTCATCCCAAGGCAGATAGTAGCCAGAGGCATATATCTGACATAACAGAATATGATAGACCGATACCGCCTGAACACCTTTATGGCGTATCAGTTTACGAATCTTAATGTCCTGATAGAAATTCACATCGTTCGTGAAATAATCAAGACCTTGCTTCTTTGGTCGTGCCATAACAGGTGTTATTTAAGAGTAAACAATCATTGTTAGTAGTTTCTTCCGAAATAATTCGGGTTTCTTCCGAATTAACTACCGTTTCTTCCGAGGAAACTATCTGTTTCTTTGGAATATCAAAAAAGTAAGGTATAGACTCACTGTCTATCACTCCATCACCAGAGAGAATAAACTTGGATGGGATGGCTACCATACGACGCTGGGTGAAAGCCTCTTTGTCAAGAAGATCATTCTTTGCCATACGGCGTACAACCATCCCTACCAAGTTAGGGGTAATACCATCATGACGAGACGCAACCTTATGAAGGAAACGACTATCATAAGGCCGCTCAAAGCCCTCACTCGTAACCTCAAACAAGATGGTTACAATAAGGAAGGCTCCCTTGAAGCCAAACTCCTTCTGGATAGCCTTCACACAGGGGAATGTGTAAAAACTACGACTAAGGTGAACTGCTTCGGCTGTTAAAGTCTTACTCATAATAATACAAAGGATAAATACTATATGTCTTCACTAATACCGGCAACCAGAACGGCCATAGCACACTCCTGGGCCTCGAACACACTCATGCCGTCACGACGACGTTCCTCATACTCTATCTCAGCAGCGTCG
>CAJOQL010000141.1 GCA_905236935.1 uncultured Bacilli bacterium | reverse complement strand
CCTACGCTTAATATCCAGAATAACTCGAACTTTGACGTAACCGGTACCTACGCTTTGGTACAGGGACACGGACAGGAACTCAAAGGCAATGTGTCTGCTTATAAGGAGTTCTTAACTTCTTTGATTCAAGAGCGTGACTCTGCTATCGCTAAGTCCATTCGTGCCACTTTGGCTACCGAGCAGGGATACAACGCACACGATCGTCAATGGGTAGATTGGGAAATCGCTGTGTTCGACGGTATGCCTATCGGTGCGTCCATGGCCGTGTTGTCCAAGATGCAGAATGACGTACGTACGACCGAAGGTCGTTTGGTACAATATCTGATGGAGCAAACGGATGCAGGTGACGTACGTGTGAACAAACTGAGCGCATACGTGATTCCGAATTCCAACTACGTGATACGTGGTGGTAAGTATCAGGCGCAGATCATTCTGGCAGCTGTAGATACCACGCAACGTCCGGATTATTTTGTAGAGGGTGTGAAGATTAACGAGCATGGTCAGTATGAAGTAACCGCTTCGGGTGTGGGTAAAAAACAATACTCCGGTTACATCTCTTTGACCAATGACGATGAGGTGGTTAAGTTACCGTTCAGCAGTGAGTACACCGTAGGTGAACCGGCTGTGACCATTTCGAATATCGACATGAACATCATGTACCGCGGATATGACAACAAGTTCTCCGTTTCTGTTCCGGGTGTGGCGAACGATCGCGTAAGAGTGAGCGTAAGCGGTGCGCCGGTTAAACAGCAAGGCGGTCTGTGGATCATCAATCCGGGTGAGAATGCCAAGAGCGTGACGATCTCGGTATCCGCTGAGTTGGATGGCAAGATGCAACCGATGGGAAGCAAGGAGTTTCGTGTAAAACAATTACCGCCTCCTACCGCATTCTTCAATGCCAAGGATCGTGATTATGCAACCGGAAATATTGCAGCCAGCGTGCTGACTAACCCGTCCGGAACGATCGTGGCTTCTTACGGTGCAGACGGTCTGTTGGATATTCCGTTTACGGTCACAAGCTTTAAGACGATTATCAATAACCAGACGACTCCGGCTAACGGTAACAAGTTCACCAAGGCGCAGTTGGATCAAATCGCCAAACTGAAGAAGAACCAGATGGTAGTGCTTCAGGATATCCGTGCTAAGGGTCCCGGTGGCCAAGAGTTACGTTTGTCACCGCTTGTATTAACTGTGAATTAATTCGCTACAGATATGTTAAAGAAACTTAGTATTATCGCATGCTTTGTGCTTGGCGCACTTTCCGTACAGGCACAGCATAATGTGACTTCGTTCTTCGATGAGTTCGGTTCTGCCCGTATCCAAACGGAGGAGTTCTCTAAGGCACATGATACGATCGTGATGGTGGATCACCGCATTGACGATGTCATCTGGTCCAGATATATCTATCGTATTATTGACTTGCGTTATCGCCAGAACTTCCAGCTGTATTTCCCGACAAAATCGGATGATGCCGATTATCGTAACCTGTTCAAGGTGATTATTGATGCGGTTGTGGACGGTATGCCGATTTATCCGAAGAATAACGAAACCATCAAACCGGATTTCAAGAAAACGGATGCTTTCTCTAAAGAGCAGATTCCGGTAGATGCTTTCATGATCGTGGATAAGACGGAAGACCACTCCGATGACGATGATTTCTGGGATATCGCACGTTCTAACGCGATGCTTATCAATTATGATAGCATCACCGACCAGATGTGGTTTAACCCCTTCTCGTATGACGATGTAGTCAAGAATCAGGTGAAATATCTGATCCAGGAAGTAGTGTTCTTCGACAAGCACACCTCCCGTCTGCATACGAAGATCATGGCCATTGCTCCGTTGCATCCGACCTTGATCAGCACGCAAGATGACTCCACCAAGGTGATGGATGCCCTTCGTGAATCGATCATGTTCTGGATTCCGTTCGATGGTCTGCGTCCGTATCTGGCAATGCAATATGCTATTCCGAACCGAAACGAGACCAAGCGTGTGACCTATGACGAGTTCTTCCAGAAACGTCTGTTCACCTCCTATATCGTAGGTGAAGGTAACATGTATAACCGTTGGATT
>CAJOQL010000140.1 GCA_905236935.1 uncultured Bacilli bacterium | reverse complement strand
GACGATCGGCGTGATCACCTATATCGGGCATGAGCACGATGAGAACTTCGACTCGCTCGAGCAGAAACGCGAAGAGAAGATGCAGCTATTCGTCCACTCGGAGCGCGTCATCGAAGATACCACGCACCAGAACGTACGTACCTGTGCCGCGGTGATGCGGGCATTAGGCTACGACGAGGAGACCATCTCCGAACGAATCCTGCATCAGACGCACGAGACCGTCATGGAGGTGAACCTGTCCGCTTTGGTGGATAACGTGCGCTATTTCCGCAGCTTGCTTAAACCCGAGACCAAACTGACCTGCATGGTGAAGGCTTTCGCCTATGGTGCCGGCAGTGTCGAGGTGAGCAAAGCGCTGCAGGCGTCCGGACTGGTGGACTACCTGGCGGTCGCTGTCGCTGACGAAGGTGTCGAGTTACGCAAAGCCGGCATCACCCTGCCTATCATCATCATGGACCCGGAAGTAGCGGCCATGGACCTGATCCTGGAGAACAACCTCGAACCCAACGTCTATTCCCATCAGTCCCTCAAGACCGTCATCGCTGCGGCTGAACAAAAGGGATTGGAACACTGCCCGATACATATCAAGATCGACAGCGGTATGCACCGCTTGGGTTTCTACAAAGAGGATATGCCTTGGCTCATCGCGCGCCTCAAAGCGCACAAAGCCGTGCGGGTACAGTCCGTCTTCTCCCATCTGGCAGGATCCGACGAGGCGCAGTTTGATGACTTCACCCTGCAGCAGATAAACTATTTCGATTCCTGCGCCGAGGAGTTGAAAAAGGGGTTAGAGGTTCCGGGTTACGGGTTACCGATTATGAAGCACATCTGCAACTCTGCGGGCATTGAGCGGTTTACGGACTATCAGTTCGACATGTGCCGCTTGGGTATCGGCCTGTACGGGTTCTCCTTCGTGGGCGCGTCATTAAGGAACGTGTGCACGCTACGCACGACCATCCTTTCCGTCAAGACCGTCAAAGCGGGTGAGACCATCGGATACGGTCGGCATACCAAACTGGATGAAGACCGCGTGATCGCCGTCATTCCTATCGGCTATGCGGATGGCTTTGACCGGCGTTTCTCTAACTACGGTGGCGAGGTATGGGTACGCGGCAAACGTTGTCCGGTCGTGGGCAATGTGTGTATGGACCAGGCGATGATAGACGTCACCGGCGCCGACGCCCGTCCGGGAGACAGCGTCGAGGTCTTCGGCGATCATCTTCCGTTGCAGGAACTGGCGGACAAACTCGGCACCATCACCTACGAGATCCTCACCTCCGTCTCCCGCCGCGTTCAACGAATATACAGTTATTAAACACGCTCGGCGTAGAATAGAGTGGGTTTTCCGGCAACACGGCACCCGATCACAAAAGCTGTGCCTCCATCCCGGAGGTGCAGTTTTTTCTTAAGGGCTTCAGGTGTCAAAGGATAATTGCGACATAACACATTCGCGTTTTTAATTTCAAATTTATGATTTTTGATTTCAAATTTTATTTGCCAAACACGACCCGGGAAATCCGCTATGAGCGTTTCCGATCCGTATAAATGGGTGTTTACATCCAATTTGAAGAGCCCGAATCGCTCTGCAATGAGTTTATATGCCCCGGCCTTGAGAATCGCCGCATTCGGTTCGTATATAAATTTGAAATTTGAAATTTGATATTTGAAATTGGCTTTGCCTTCTTCCTCTTTGGTGAAGACAAATGCTTGGTCCTTTTGGGTGAGATCGATGGCTGTGATCTGGCCCGAACCGCCGCTAAGTAAGAGGACTTCCTTCACTTCGTTCTTAATGGCTACAACGTAGATGTCCCAACTTAAAGTTGAAAGTTGATAGTTCTTCCGATCTGCTGACGCCGTATGGACAGTTGAAAGACTCTTTATCGCTTGGGTGAGATCGAGCATGGGGGATAACTTGAGCAGGATCCGTTTGCCGTGCGTAAGAAGAGTAGGTAGCAGTTCGACCACATTCGGCGTGCAGTCTTCGAGCCGAAAGACCTTTCCTCCGTGAGAGTCTCTGCGCGCCGGATCCAGATAAATAAGGTCATATTGCCCTGCGGTGTTAAGAAATTCTTCGGCTGTACAATTATGAATCTTGATAGGCTTATCCGCAAAGTTATGGGTCGCGATTCTACATAACTCGGCATTCTGTTCCACATAGTCTATCGAAGAAAAAGAATCGCTCAGAAAGTACGTGTCCACGCCGTATCCGCCTGTTAGATCAGCAAAATTTGAAACTTGAAATTTGAAATTTGAGATTAGCGAAGCTTTGTATCGCGCTGCGAGTTCCGACGAACACTGCTCACAACTTAGGCGAACGGGATACCACCAGTCTTCGATAGCCGCAAACGTGGGCAGTTTGTCTGCTGTCCGTTCACGACCTTCGACCTGCTGGAGGAACCATCTCCATTCGTCGTCGCTGAGGTGTTTGTATTTATTGCGCTGGAGTGCTAAGTCTTGAACCGACATAATAATACGAAAGAATTTCTTCGTAAGGATGACCTTCGGAAGCCATGACCGCAGCACCTATCTGACATAGTCCGGCACCATGACCCCAGCCATGTCCAATCAATTGATAGTTGATAGTTGATAGTTGATAGTTGATAGTTGATAGTTGACAGTTGATATTCTTTTTCACTTCAAACCATGAACTATAGAGGCAAGTGCGGGAGAGCCAGAGACGGATTTTGAGTTCCTTTCCGATCACTTCGGTGTGCTTGGTGCCGACGATTTTGAGGCTGTCAATACGTCCTGAGGTGCCTCGATGAAGGGGGATCAGGTCGATGATCTCGCCAAAGTCGATACCGGACTTGGTGCGAATGATGTCGCTGAGTTCTTCGGCAGTGTAGGTCACTTTCCAATCCCGGAAGTCCTTTGTTTCCTGGTCATAGTCATTCAAAATAGAAGTGAGACGTGAGACCGCAGCGCTGTGAGAAGTGAGATCACAGTAGTCGCATTGTACCGACTGAATATACGGCACGTCAATATCTTCCCAGCACGTACGCCAAATCTCCGTGCGACCGCCGCAACACTTATAGTACCGGCAGTCACAGATCTCGTCCTCGTACATAAGGACTTGACCTCTTGTGGCATTGACTGCCTCGACCGCGCGTTCGTTCATTCGGCGTAGTCCTTCGTAGCGCTGACAATGGTCATCGGCACAGACATCGTATCCTTCGTGGTTGGGTTTTTGCATCGCTCGTATCGCCCACGAACGGCTGATGACGGCATGGGCTTTGAGTAACTCCATGGGACTATTGGCGTTCATCTCCGATGAAATGACGGAGCACAAGTAGTCCTCGAGGTCGATGGTGTTGATGGCGGTTTGGGTACCGTCCGCATTGTTGCGAATCTCGAGTGTGCCGGCAAACTCCTGATCTTCATGGCGGTCCCAATGAAAACCAATGCCGATACGGACATTCTTTAGAATGAACGTGTTTTT
>CAJOQL010000139.1 GCA_905236935.1 uncultured Bacilli bacterium | reverse complement strand
ATCCACCGCAACAACCTCCTCAACTGCTTCGTCCTCCCTGTCATTGTCAGCAAGGACTTCCAGCAGGAACTTTTCGACAGCATCGCTGCAAATCCTCAGACGGAGGTCAAGGTGGATGTGCCCAACCAGACGGTGACCAACCTCGCCACGGGGCACTCTGAGCACTTTGACATCAACTCCTACAAGAAGTACTGCCTCATGAACGCCTACGACGACATCGACTTCCTGCTCTCCAACACCGACAAGATTGTTTCATACGAGCATGGGAAGAAGTAAATTCTCTGCTGCTGAAATCGACAAAATCCGCACACTCCTCAAAAAGAAGTGTGCGGCTAATCGTTTGGAGCAGAAAGAAATCCGCCACATTCTACGTGTCCACTACGAGTTCAGCATCAGCGATTTCGGCGAACAAGGCAAAGCCTTTGGTCCCGAAGAACTTGACCGTTGCATCCAGCGTGGCATCATCCGCATCCTCGACGACGCCACCATTGCCAGCATGAAGGCACGCCATGCAGAGATGAAGGAAAAGGACCTGTTATAGCTATGAAGAAAGAGAAGAAAACAAGCATCCTCTTCGTTTGCTTAGGCAACATCTGCCGTTCTCCCATGGCAGAGGCGATTATGCAGAAGCGAGTGGAGGAAGCAGGGGTGAGAAACCTGTTTCACATCGATTCGGCAGGATTGATCAGTTACCATGAGGGAGAGGGGGCTGACCCACGGATGAAGTCTCACGCCTTCAGACATGGCTACAGGTTAACACATATTTCAAGGCCTGTGCGCCCTTCGGATTTCGATGATTTTGACCTGATTATCGGGATGGACGACAGCAATTACGACAAACTGCGGCGACTGGCTCCCACACTGGAGGCAGAGGCAAAAGTCCAACGCATGACCGACTACTGCACGCAGCATGTAATCGACCATGTGCCTGACCCTTATTATGGTGGAGCACAGGGTTTTGAAAATGTCATCGAGATTCTGGAAGATGCCTGTGCGGGGCTGCTCACCTCACTGCAATCGCCTCAATCTCAATATTAGCACCCTTGGGCAGGGCTGCCACAGCAAAGGCGGAACGAGCAGGATAAGGAGCTTCAAAGAACTCAGCATACACTTCGTTCACAGCGGCAAAGTTCTGGATGTCGGCAAGGAGCACAGTCACCTTGGCGACATTCTTCATCGTAAGCCCTACCTCGGCAAGGATATTCTTGATGTTGGTGAGCGACTGACGAGCCTCTGCCTGGATGCCGCCTTCGGGGAAATTTCCTGTGGCGGGGTCGATGGGCAGCTGACCCGATACATAAACGGTGCTGCCTGCATCAATAGCCTGGCTGTATGGACCAATGGCAGCAGGAGCTTTGGGGGTAGAAATAGCGTTCATTGTTTGATGGTTTTTTTGAGGTTTTATCCTTTATTCTTTTCTCTATATGCCTTGGGCGAAAGCCCGATGGTTTTGGTGAACAATCGGGAGAAGTAGTAGGGGTCATCAATGCCTACCTTGTGGCATATCTGATTCAGTTTCATGTCGGTATTGTCAAGCAAATAACAGGCTTCCTGCATTTTGACAATGTTGATGTAAGTCAGCGGCGCATGGCCTGTAGCCTGTTTGAACATGGCACAGAAATAGGACACGCTGTAACCCGTATATTTTGAAAGCATCTCCAGCGTGAGGTGCTTCTCCTTATTCTCCTTGATATAATGAATGGCAGCCTCCACGATGTTTTTCTCGTCAATCTGCCCTGAAGCCGCAAAGGAGCGATACTGGCGGATGTAGCGCAAAGAGCCCAGATAATAATGGAATAGTGACGAGGCATACGACAGATTTTCAAGCGTAAAGCCTGCCTTCAATGTCTGATAAATCTCCTCGAACAGATGGATGCGGTCAGCAATGCGCGAATGTATTACGGGTTTCACGTCGCGCGGTGTTTCTGCCCCCGAAGCATAACACGAAGCCAAATGCCCCTTGAAGTGAATCCAGTAAATCGTCCATGGTTCCTGCTTGTCGGCTCCATAGCTGTGTCCACGGCGGGCAGGCAAGATGACGTACTGATTCTGCTCCACATCATACCGTTTGCCATCCAGTTCATACCAGCCCTTACCGTTGATGCAATAGATAAACACCCAGGCAGGGATTCCTT
>CAJOQL010000138.1 GCA_905236935.1 uncultured Bacilli bacterium | reverse complement strand
TGCCAAATATGCTCTTGATCTCCTCGACCGTGGCATCCGTGTCCTCTACCGTATCATGAAGCAAGGCTATGGTCTTCTCGACATCGCTGTCAAGCTTTGCTGCTACAGCCCGCGGATGGTTAATGTATGGGACCCCGGCTTTGTCCACCTGCCCTTCGTGCTTCCTCGCTGCATACTCATCTGCTGCCTTTACGATGTCTGTCAAGGTTCTGTTTCCCCCTCGCTTACTGCTTCTTTGCTTTGCCGAGCTTTCTGATCTCCTCTTCGGCCATTTTTTTGGAGAGCACGCGATGATTTGCCGGAGAATAGATCAGGTCATAAAAGACTTTACTCTTCTCCCCCTCCAGCTTTTCCCACGCCTGTGTTCCGATCTGCCAGAGGTAGAGTCCGCTCTCTCCTCCGTTGGCGACAAGCTTCAAGAGTGTAGAGTCAGAATCACGGTCCTGATAATAGATCACTTTCCCCTCGTCCATGCTTGCTTCCCTCCTTCGCTTGTATTATACACTAATATTTGTGCGTTGTCAACAACAGCAGCTCATTTCTTGAACGATTTGAGCCGTTCCACTCCCTTCGGGGTGGGGCATGTCATCCAAATAGACTTGCATTTTTCAAGGCCAGCCAGCTTGCGCTTCTCGTTCGGCTGTACTCTGGAGGTCTCATAGTAGTGGTGCCCCTTATTTTTGAAGGCCAGAGCCACGCTCGAATGTACCTGCACCTCAAACCTTTCTCCATCGGGGGACTCAAATTGGAGGTGGATTGCCTTGTATGCTCCATCCCCATCGGTCCACTTGTTCTCTCTTTCGGTCTGCCGGTAGCCTTTCTGGGCCATCGCCTTTTCCATCTTCTCCACGGAATCAGCAATCTTATCGTGGTCACTCATAACGGTGAAGCGTACCACATCACCGAAGCCCCGGACGTACTGCTCGTCCGTCTTCTTTACAGGAGGATTCTTGGCGAGGTCCGCGGTTCTCTTGGTATCTATCTTGCGGGAAGTAGAGTTTGCTCCCTTATAGCAGTTCTCCAAACCTGACAGGCGGCTACCGACGCTGTTTACGGTTTCGATCATGTCCTGTGTGATCTTTTGGCCCTTCCTCACCTTGTCATCGTAGATCCGCTGGCATTCCTCGGATCGACCGTGCATCTGCGTGTCCACTCTCTGGCTGAGGCCGGGGATAGACGCAATCGTATCTCCTGTGGTTGGGTCCTTCATGTAGACGTAGTCGCTGCTCTTCAAGCTTCCCACGAGTTTATCGTAGGCTTTGCTGCCGCCGTTCTGTTTGGCGATCAGATCCTCCATGCCCTTCATGACGGCCATGTCGAATTTGGCCCCCTCTTTGGGCTTTGGGAACTTGACTCCGCTCTTTGTGGTGCATGTATTGGAGAAGTTCTTTTTGGCATCCTCTTTGGCCTGAGCCACGAGCTCATTATTGACTTGGGGCTTACTCCTGCTCTTCACGGTCTGTTTGCCGCTTTTCGCTCCATTGGCTTTTCCCTTGGCACCAACAGGGGCGAGTCCCTTCTGGGCTCTCTTGGCATTGACCTCCTCAAAGATTTTCGGGATTGGCTTTCCCTTCGTTTCAATGCCGAGATCCGTTGCAATTCCAAAAAGCCAGCCGAGGCCAGAGTCAAAGCGCGCCTCTTGGCTATTGGCTTTCAGTCTATCGCGGCGCCTCCCGTAATAGTCATATACATCCTGCAGCAGTTTTTCCATTGTCTGCCCCTCTCTCTTCTTTTCTGTCAGTCTTTCGTTGCAAAAGCAGCCTTCTCCTCATCGGTAATGACCGCACGGCCATTGTCGGGAATGTAGAAGACAACGTCCATATCATCCTCTTCTGCTTTTTCTTCCTGGCCCGTCGCCTGCTGAGCAAGCATCACAGCCTGAGACATTTTGGCTATGGCTTCATTCTCCCTCATTTCCTGAAGAGGCGCACGGCCGGCATACTCCATGACAGTTCTGAGGGCATTGATGTCGCCGCGGACTACCGCCTTGCTGAACACTGACATAAACATCGCCATCATATTCGACATGGCATCCGAAGAGACTCCGATCTTCTCCATATTTCCGCTGATGGACGGCGTTGCTTTCTGATCCAGGAAGTCGCAAAGCAGCTTCCTTATATCCTTCCTTGCTTCCCAATTTTCCTTGTTTTTTTTGCGTCCCTTCTCCTGAATCTCCCTTTGAACTTCCTTTGAACGCTGATTCAGCGGGATAAGGTTTCCATTCTTACCGACACCGCCCTTTTTCGGGCCTTTTCCATCATCGACGATCTCTGCTTCTACGGCTTCAGGCTCCGCTTCTTTTACCGTTTTTTTCCTTTTCTTCGTTTCAGTGGCGGTGTTCACCGTCTTTGCTCTTCCTTTTCTTTTGGCCGCGGTCTCCTTGGTCTTCGATGTGGCAGCCTTCGTTTTCCGCGTCTGCCTCTTCTTCTTTTCCTCTTCAGCCGGCTGATCCTGAACCGCAGTGGCCGCCTCTTCCTTCGCCAACTCCGTCTTTGTGGTCGCCATTATGATCGCTCAACCTTCCTTTTTCTCTCGTTCCTTTATGACTAATATGGCTACTTGGTCTGGAATACCCAGAGCTCGCAGCCTTTCTCTTCTCTGATCTCAGGGCGTTGGATGCGCTTCCACCCTAATTTATCGGCTACAGCCGCCCAGAAGAAGCGTGCCGTCTTGTTCTGGTCAAGGATATACAGAAACACGTCTCCGTCCCAGTCCTTTGTCATGGCCTTTACAGCCTCAAATCCGATATGCTTTCTTCTTGCTTCGGGGTCTACGAAAAACTCTCCGATATAAAGAGCGTCCGGGAACATCTCAAACCTTATGTGCTCCGTGAAGGCGAAACCCTGAATCTTTCTGTCTTCAATGAAGAATTGGGAGTTCCAGGCACCTTCTCTCCATGTCGGCTCGTCCCATCTAATGGTGTGATCGTACTCAGCAAGAGTTTCAACGTACTCCTTCGCCATCTGGAGGAAGAGATCCACATCCAGGTAGCACGGCGCTAAATCTATGTCCATATACTCTTCTTTCTGTCTATCTATCAATTTGTCAGGCGGTAAAGTGATAGCCGCACTCTTGGCAAACGTACTCCTTGCCCTTGCGCTTTTTCTTCTCCCCTTGTTCTCCGGTCTCCTCGTCGGAATCCCAGTCATCGCCGACTCCCCAATCCAACTGAAGATCTCCGAAGTCTACTATGGACAGTTCTTCAGACAGGGCAACAAAATCCCATGCGGAATATTCCGCGGTCTTATTGTCCAGGAGGCGGAATTTTCTCTTGTTTTCCTCGCTGAGCCCAATAATCTGAAGAACGTCCACTTCCCCGGTCTCACCATTCTCTATGAGACTGAGCCGCCTTGTGTGTCCTGCCAGGATCACCCCATCCTCGTCTACGATTATGGGGTTGTTGTAGCCGGTCTGCTCAATGCTCTCGGCCACCGCTTTTATAGCCTTTTTGTTCTTCCTCGGATTGCCCTCGTATGGGGTAATATCCGAGATGTTCATTTTTATCAGTCTCTTTTCCATTGTGCTTCTCAGTCGTCTCCAAAATCATTCATGTCAACGAACCCGTTGACGACCTTTCCGCAGCGCGGGCAAATGACAACCTTCTCCTTCGGCTTTGCGTGATCTGCGACGATCTGATCCCCCATCTTTTCCAACTCTTTTGTCCAAAAGCCGAAGTCTCCGAAATCCAGTTCCTCCAGTTCCTTCAGGAGAAGGTCATAATCCCATACGGCGATCTCCGCCGTCTTATTATCGAGGAGTCTGAACTTTCTCTTCTGCTCATCTGTGAGTCCCGATATTACGATGACATCAACACGCTCTTCGCCGAGGCTGTCGAGGGCGCGCCAGCGTGTGTGGCCGGCCAGGATCTCCATATTCTCATCCACGATGATCGGCGTGATATAGCCCACCTGGACGATGCTTTCTTCGACGGCGCCCATGGCCTCGTCGTTATATCTTGGGTTATTGCGGTAGGGTTTGAGATCCGCGAGCTTTACTTTTCTGAGCTCCATACAATACTTCCCTCTCCTGTATGTGATTCTTTTTCCCTATAATGTGCGGATTTTCACCGCGCTGCTTGTTTCAGCCCACGGCCAGCGTTTCCCATACGCAGGTCAGCAACCTTGTGGCGAAAAGGAACGATTCACAAAAGTCAAGAGCTACGGACTTCTGTTCATCTTCGGCGAGAATCGAACTCGCTTCTTCTGAATCGGGACTTTTCAGTGCTCTTTCCTGCTGAGCTACGAAGATGATGGTTTTCACTCTCTGTGATCTCGTATTTCCATCCCTGCCAATAACGGCATCTGTCACATTCCTCTTTATACTTTACCCACACCTTTTTCAGCCTGTACCCGGCTTCTTCGTATTCTGCTCTACAGGAGGAGCAGAGCGTCCGAACATCTTTCGGTTTCTTTCTCATGGCTCCCACGTTCTCTCCTCCAGATGAATGAATGGATGAAAAGCACTTTCCTTTCTTCTTTTTTTGATACTCTTTCTGGGTTTGACTTATATGAAATGCCGCCGTGCTGACCTGCACGACGGCGTCTACTTCTTTATATACGTTTTTCTTTTATGATCGGATAGGGCGCGGAAAGGAATGATCGGGTTGCTTCTCTCCCGGACAGCTTAACCCGATCATTCCTCCATATTGATTTGCCGGATCTCCCCCGGCCCCGCTTTCGTTCCATCCATTTATGCGTACCACCATAGAAACGATAAAACTGCTGGTCGAATACGCATCAGCGGTCTTGTGGCTTCACGTAAAGGAGGTGCCGTATGGCACACGAAAAACACACGCCTGGTGTTGGCGGTCGATGAAGGGCTCGAACCTTCAGCCCTGTGGTTAACAGCCACATGCTCTACCATTGAGCTAATCGACCATTTATCCCTGCTCGATAGATTGGAGAAATTCTTCGTAGTCGTCTTCATTGCAGACCAGCCAATCAGGCAAGTCAAAGAACTCTACTACCGGTTCAATCCAATGTTTTTCCATTTCTTGTCTTCCGTTGCATTGATGATGCAGTCTCGGTGCGCAATCGGCTTTTACTGCGCTGACGGCACTCCGCTTGCGAGCCCCGCGGGTTTTCACCGTATATTCTGTTGCCCGAGACTGTTCCCATGGCAGGGGTCGAACCTGCACGCTCAATGAGCCCAAGCTTTCGGCGAGGGTGACTACCAGTTTCACCACATGGGCAGATGAAAAAAATGGTGAGAAGTGTCTTACGAGGTATCATTGCAATAACGGTTTCTCAGCATTGCCGTGCCGCGCGGTCACAGACATTACTGATTCCCTCGCTTCTCTGGTGATGCTACCGGGAGTCGAACCCGGAACCCCTGAGACGGGGCACTCTGGCGTGAAAGGCCAGGGACTTTTCCAATTCGTCTATAGCACCATATAGATGGACAGCATAGGGGGATTCGCTGCCCTTTGACATCTCTCCCGCGCATAGGTGCCGCACTCTGCCGCTGATGCACGATGTCATTTGCCTCTCGTCACCACACGTTGGTGTGACGCTTCTTTACCCGCAAGAGGCCACAAAATGCGGGTCGTTCATTCCGGAGTCCGGACCCGGCCCCATGAACGACGGGGACTTGATAATCTGTGGAAACCACGCCGCGTCTACTTGCAGTTTCGCTTACGTTCCCTGCTCCATACCAGCCACCTCGACGTTGGGACTGATTTTCGCTTATCCCCTTTCTGCAATACGATCAGACCGTGCCACATTAGGGCTCAGGGATTACTTACTCTATAAACCACCAGATTATCTCATTGGAGTCAGCAACCGGGTACGATCCGGCCCTTTCAGTTTGGAGGACTGACGTGCTACCGCTAACACTATGCTGACGTTTCTGATAATATAGATCGTTTTCATTTTGTAAAAGGCAAATCCCTACGACGAACATGCTAACCGTTGAACACCATTTCGACATTTTGAACGCGCAGGCAGGGATTTTCACTCTGCATGAGATTCCGTGATCGGGAGCAACCGCATTGACAGCATCAGCACTTTCTGACAACAGCCGAGCCTACGGAAACCTGGATTTTTCGTCAGTCTTTGAATCACGGATTTATTGGTGGGCGGTCACTATCGTCTTTTTACGCTCCATTCAGCATCTCTTTTGTCTGCTTTCGCAGATTCCGCACGGCACGCACCAATCTCTATACCGTAAGTAGCGTCTACATTTTCCGCCACTGCGCGTCGGGATCTGGTCCCATTTTTGCCTACTTGCGCGATAAATCCATGTAGGCGATGGATCGTCACCGTCGCGCTCGGCCAGCCTTCTTCCCCGTCTATCCGGCTGTGTCTCCCCGGTGTGCACCCCAGGCGGTTAGACATACTGGTGATCCCTGCGGGATTTGAACCCGGCATTACCGGCGTGAGAGGCCGGCGTCCTGACCAGTTAGACTAAGGGACCATTTGGTGGGCGAGGAAGGATTTGAACCTTCGTAGGCTTTCGCCAACAGATTTACAGCCTGCCGCCATTTCCAGCTCGGCCACTCGCCCTTTTATAAAGCGGATAGCGTAGGGGTTCAGCTATCCTCGGACATTCCCCCCGCACCACATTCGCAGTGTCATGTCCTTTGCCTTTCACTGATACATGCTCAGCTCTGCGATTTTAACCGGCCATAGGCCAACACGGTCGGTGCCCATCCCAGTTCCGGACCCGGCCCATGAGCAAAAGGTTTATGATCTTCCCCCGCAGCCCCAAGGTGG
>CAJOQL010000137.1 GCA_905236935.1 uncultured Bacilli bacterium | reverse complement strand
GGACGCGCCCGGTACCACCTTCAAGCGCCACATGCGCATAGCCAAGGGCGTATTGAACGAAGACGACTACCTGCTGCAGGAAATCCTCTTCAACCCCTACACCCACGACCAGGTCAGCCAGATTCGCACCGAGCTGAAGGAACTTCTGGAGATTATCGACCAGCGTGATGCTGCTGGCATGAAGGGTTATCTCACGAAAATTCGCAATAACGTCAAGCGCGACATAGAGATAAAGAAGTGAAAGGTGAAAAGTGGTTTTTCCACTTGATGGCCTTTACCGTGGTAGCCATCTGGGGCAGTACCTTCGTCTTTACGAAGTTACTGCTTCTTTCTGGTCTTACCCCGGCGCAGATTTTCACGCTGCGCTTCATCATTGCCTATGTACTGCTGTTGGTCTATGAGCTTTCCACCCACCGATTCTCGCTTTTAGCTTCCACTTGGCGCGACGAGCTGCTGATGGTGGCGCTGGGTGTGACGGGCGGTTCGCTGTATTTCCTGACGGAGAATTCGTCGATGAACTATACCACGACCACTAACACGTCGCTCATCGTCAGTCTGTCACCGCTGGTTGCCTCGTTTCTGATATCGCTGTTCTATCAGTCGCAGCGCCTGAACCAGGTGCAGGCCGTGGGGTCGCTGATGGCAGCCTTGGGGGTAATCGTCGTCGTGCTCAATGGCCATTTCGTGCTCCACCTTTCGCCTTTAGGCGACTCACTGGCCTTCGGGGCGGCACTCTGCTGGGGGTTCTACTCGCTGCTGATGATTCCTGCCAACCAACGTTACGACACCCACTTCATCACCCGCAAGGTGTTCTTCTACGGCCTTCTTTCCATGATTCCCTATTACCTCTTCAGACCTGGCGAGACATGGATTTTCACCCCTTCAGTCCTGCATTTCTTCACTCTTTCAACTCTCCTCAACCTTCTCTTCCTTAGTATCGTTGCCTCCATGCTCTGTTTCCTCGTCTGGAACTGGGTGCTGAAGAAGCTGGGTGCCGTCATTGCTACCAACTACGTTTATTTTAATCCTGTCACCACCATTCTTTTTGCCTGGGCCATATTGTCAGAGCAGATTACCGTCTGGTTTCTTCTTGGCACGTTCCTCATCCTCACGGGAATGATGATGGCCGATAAGCACAAAAAGCAGGGCTGATTACTGTTTTTTCTGTCCTTTTTCTTGGAACATTCCAAATAATTGCTTATCTTTGTCCCAAATATATCTATATAGGGAGAACATTATTAACTTAAAATGACGAGCAAATGAAGAAACGACTACTGACATTGTCCATCATCCTTTTGGCTTTGATTCCTGCTGTCACGGCAAGAGTAATTACTGTTGAGATTGATAGTCTCAAATACGAAGTAGATACCGAAACCAAACAATCCAAGGTGGCGACCAGCAACCAGTACTTCGGTCATGTCGTTATTCCGGAAACGATTGTCCACGAGGGTGTGTCCTACGCTGTCACGTCCATTGGTAAAGGTGCCTTCTCCTGGGGTAATCAGTTGGAAGCTGTCACCATTCCCAATACTGTGACAACTATCATGGAATCTGCTTTCTCGTTGTGTCAGAAACTCGCTACTGTCAATATACCAAACTCTGTCAAAGAAATACAAGATCGCGCTTTCTGGTGCTGCTATAGTATGACGAGCGTTACCATCCCCAGTTCCGTCACATCTGTTGGGGAGGGTATCTTTGCGGGCTGTCACGGTCTGACGGAAATACGAGTGGATGCCGATAATGCGTACTTCGACTCACGCAACGACTGTAATGCCATCATAAGAAAGGCTGACAACACGCTGATTTCAGGATGTAAGACGACCATTATTCCTTCGGACGTCACCGCCATCGCCAACTATGCTTTCTATGAGACAACTCTCTCTGCCATTGCTATCCCCAATAGTGTTACCAGCATCGGTGATTTAGCGTTTGCGTACTGTCCGTTGACTACGATTGCACTTCCCTCCAGTGTGACCTCTATAGGTCGTGCTGCCTTCTGGGGTGACAGCAAGCTCACAACGTATATTGTGGGATGGACAACACCAATACCTTTTCCTGAGGAGTTTAATTGGAATACGTTGTTACCCTCGTCGACTCTCTACGTCCCCACCGGCTCTAAACAGAGCTACGAGCAGGCCGAAGTGTGGAAGGAATTCAAGGATATTGTGGAAATGGACGAAGAGCAGATGGCCTCGGTTTCAGAACTTAAAGTCAGCCGTATGTCGGAGACTAAAGTCTACGACCTGCAGGGGCGCCAGGTCGCTCAGCCGCGCCGTGGTCTGTATATCCGTAACGGGAGAAAGATTATTATCAGGTAGATGCCGATGGTGGTGATGTCTATATGAATGGCGAAAGGGAAAAACAAGTAGCACTTCCTACACCTAACGCTTAACTTGCTGATTTCCAGTATGGTTTTTGCCATGGAAAATGGGGAGAACCTACACCCGAACCTACACCTGAACCTACACCCGAACTTACGCCTGAAATAGCACCTGACACACGCAGTTCACCCATCATCAGAAGGGAATCAACGTCTTGGAAAAAAGCAGAGGTCTCCTGTCAGAAAGCGGTGGCTTTTCTCAGAAAAGCGGTGGTTTTTGTCAGAAAAGCGATGGTTTTCCCCAAAAAAGCGGTGGTTTTTGTCAGAAAAGCGATGGCTTTTAGAAATCCAGCTGAGGCCATTAGTTGTGACCTCAGGTGTAGGTTCGGGTGTAGGTTCAGGTGTAGGTTCTCCCCATTTTCCATGGCAAAAACCATACTGGAAATCAGCAAGTTAAGCGTTAGGTGTAGGAAGTGCTACTTATTTATTTTTTTACGTATATATATAGTACCCTCGTCAGAGCGGCCGACTTCGATGTGGGGGCCAGGAGTGCTTAGTGAGGTCTGGCGGACACCGCTCAGCGAATAAGTGTTGACATGAAATCTGGAGTCTCGGAGTATTGACGGACGAACGGACACCACCACCGGCGAGCCGCCCATGCCTGTGGGCGGCTCCGGATTGGTGGTAATGCAGAGTTTGTCGATGCAGGCGCCGTCTTCGCGTCCGCCGATGGTCAGCTGGTGCTGGCCTTTCTTCAGCGTTCCGTTATAGAGCTCTTTCCAGTCCCAGGAGCTGGTCTGCAGTCCGTTGGCAAAATTGCTGCCTAATGGGCTGTCAACGCTGACCCAATAGCTGTCGTCGTCCCATGTGGGGCAGAGTACGCGTGCATACACGTAATACGTGTCGGTTGTGGGAACATCGAAGGGTGTCGTTAGGATGTAGGCACTGTCAGCGGGGGCGGCAGAGGCCGTTTGGGTTGTCGTCAGCAGGTATTTGCCTCCCGATGCTGCAGCGTCGTCGACTAAGCGGAAAGCCGAACCTGCAGTCTTGGTGCGCAGT
>CAJOQL010000136.1 GCA_905236935.1 uncultured Bacilli bacterium | reverse complement strand
CTGCCAGACCTTCGACGTCATCGAGGACGCCCTGCGCGCCATCGCCCATCCGGGCGATATCGTGCTGACCGTCGGCGCGGGCGATGTGTACAAAATCGGCGAGCGGCTGGTAGACGAAAAAAAATAAGCCATGCGGAAGACCGGAAGCGGATGCCTCCGGCCTTCCGTTTTTTTGCTTTTCCGGGTTTTTTCAGTCTTGTTAAATGCCGGCTCTTATTGTATAATAAAGCTATCTTCAGGCATGGAAGGAGACAAGCCATGAAAAGATTTCTGAGCCTTCTTTTGGCAGCATTGCTTCTGCTGACCCTCTCTCCCCTCGCCCTTGCGGAGGATTCCCCGGTTCCCGGCTATCCCGTGCTGCTTGACGGGCATCCCGAGGACCATCGCCCGCCCGTGCCCGGGCAGGCTCTTACGGTGGCAGACGACACGGCTTTCCATGCGGATGCGCAATACACCGTCGGCACGCTGAATATCACGATCCAGGAGGCAGGCGATTATTTCAGCGGCGTCACCTGGACTGCCCGCGTCAGCGGCGGAAGCGGGAGCTATACCTACAGCTTCCATGTGATAAAACCGACGGAGGAGAATGGAAAGACCATATATTACAGCATTGCCCAGCAGAACGGCGCGTCTGCCAGCTACTCGTACAAGTTCACAGAAAACGGCGAGTATGAGCTCTGGGTCGATGTGACGGATACGCAGAAGAACATCTGGGCCAGAGAGACAAAGGCCCTGAGCGTGCACGGCGATGGCTTTGAGCCTCTGTCATTCACCGTGTCTGTCAGCGGCGAGGCCTTTGTCGGGCCGACGACCTGGACGGTAAACGCCACCGGCGGCTCCGGCAGCTACGAATACCAGATTTATCTGAGCGGCCTGTTCCCCGACGAATCGGCGGATACGATCACCTATAACAAAGGCAATGTTAAGGACAACCGTCTTTCTTACCGCCTGCTTTCAAACGGTGATTATACCCTGCACGTTTGGCTCACCGATACGGTCAATCAAACCCAGAAGTATGCCCGCTTTAACTATAGCTTCTATTCCCAGAACCAGACCTCGGTCAGTGAAAAGGTGGCAGCCCTTGTGGCCGAGTGCCGGGCTGCAGGCTGCAAGACCGATTATGAAACCGCCCTCTGGCTGCACGACTGGCTGATCCACAATGCCGATTACGATGACCCCCAGACGATCTATGGGCCGGACGGCGTGCTGCTGGGCGGAAAGGGCGTCTGCGACAGCTATTCCAAGGCCTTCTGCCTGCTGCTCACGGAGGCGGGGATCCCGGTGATGCGCGTTCAGGGCGGCAATCACTCCTGGAACGCCATCTGCCTGGACGGCGACTGGTATTACATAGACGTCACCTGGGACGATCCCACAGGCGGCGGGTATGAGAACCATATCTATTTCTGCGTTCCGGAGGATATCCTGACGATGGACCACACCATCGAGTCCGCGCATCCGGAATGCGTCTCCTGCGCATACAACTACTACGCGCAGAGCGGCGACGGCTCGCGCTGGGCCGACGATCTTGCCCCCACCGTTCAAAGCGGGCTGCAGGCGGGCGACGCGGCATATTCCTTCCCGATGCCGGGCAGCTATTCCGCCGAGTGGTGGCGCTATTCTGACCGCAGCAAGACAGCGGTCGCGGTGGCGGACAAGGTGGCGCTTATGCTCGCGCAGGCCAAAACCTATACTTTCGGCGGCGAGGTCGTACCCCTGGTCCTGTTCAAACCCCTGATGGGTGAAAGCATCGCCTATGCAATGATCAATTTTGAGGGCAAAAGCTTTGAAATGCCCGCCGATCTCACGATAATTGAAGAAAACGCCTTCCGGGATAACCGGTCCGTCGTTTTGGTTACCATTCCGGAGGGTGTTTCGGAAATCGGCAGCGGTGCCTTCGCCGGCTGCAGCGGTCTCTGGGTCGTTCAGATTCCCGCCTCGGTGACCAAAATCGGCGACAACGCTTTTGACAGCGGCAACAGGCATCTCACACTTGCCGTTGAGAAAGGCAGTGCGGCGGATCAGTACGCGAAGGCCAACGGCATCAAGTGCTCTTACAACGCTCCGTAATCTGTTTCCGCCATCGGTGCCGATACTGCGATTCCCGGGCCGTAAAAAACTCTCTCCGCCGTCAAAAGCGGAGAGGGTTTTCCCTTGTCAAGCGCCTTGCCGTCTGATACAATTTGAACCGGCATAACAGAGTCCGCGGGACTCAAAGATATAAGGCAACACCGCACAATCCGTCTTCGGCGCCTTCTGGAAAATTTGTGCTCTGGTTTTGTCACTTTTTCTTGAAATACACAAAGTATT
>CAJOQL010000135.1 GCA_905236935.1 uncultured Bacilli bacterium | reverse complement strand
TTCACATCAAGGACGAGGATACCAGAAATCGGTATATCAAACGGGTGCAGAAGCTGCAGATGCGGAAAAACCGGAAGACCATGGTAGAGGACGCGAAGTCTGTTTATCCGATTCCGATGTCCACCTTTGACTCCAATAAGTTTCTGTTCAACCTGGAAAACGGTACGCTGGATCTGTCTACGATGATATTCCGTCCGCATGATCCGAAAGACTTCATTACGAAGATCAGCCATATCGACTATGACCCGGAGGCAACGTGCCCCAGATGGATTCGTTTTGTCGATGAAGTGATGGAAGGCAAGGCGGCTGTGGCACGGTACCTCCAGAAGGCTGTCGGATACAGTTTGTCAGGGGACACCTCTCTCGAATGCCTGTTCATCATGTTCGGCCCGACGACTCGAAATGGTAAGACAACTACTATAGAGACCATTCTCCGCCTTATGGGAGAGTACGGCAGATCCGCAAAGCCTGACATGCTGGCGACGAACTATTTCCGGGGACAGTCCAACGGATCCTCGGATGATGTGGCCCGCCTGGCAGGCGCAAGGTTCGTGGGTATCTCTGAGATGGAGCAGAAGCTGACCATCAATGCAAGTCTTACGAAACAGCTGACGGGCAACGGCTCCATCACGGCGCGGTTTCTGTATGAAGGATACTTTGAATTCCATCTGCAGGCCAAGATCTTCATCGATACCAATCATCTGCCGAACGTGACCGACCAGACGCTTTTTGAGTCGGGACGGCTTAAGATCATCCCGTTCACACGGCACTTTTCCGATGCTGAGCAGGATAAGACGCTGAAGACTACGCTGATGGCTCCTGAAAACCTATCGGGTATCCTGAACTGGGCGATTGAAGGGTACCGGCTCTATAAGGCTGAGGGACTGCCTGAACCGGACGAGGTGAAGACAGCCACGGAGCAGTATAAGGTCGAATCCGACCGGACCGCACAGTTTATGGCGCAGTGCCTCAGGCATGAGAAGGGATCAGAGCTGAAGAGTACGGCTGTGTATAACCGGTATAAGGACTGGTGCAGCGAGAACGGTTATAAGTACGAGGGCTCTCAAAACTTCTATAAGCGCCTCGGTTTAGAGTATCTGATTATCAAGCGTCGTCCTTGGAAGCAGGAGACCACGGGTAATATGAATGCGACTTTTCTGATTGACAACATCGCCTGGGTGAACGGAGAAGAGCCTGAGGCGTCCCTCGTGCCGGACGATTGAGAAGGAGAAGTCGTTCGCTTTCAGCATTTTTACTCTTTACATCTGCTGCATGGTTTTTGGGTCTACACGAGCTACAAGGGCTACGGGGCCATAGGAAAATAGGCTTTTTATCTTCTTAAAAGATAATGTAGAACTTCAATATATAACTTTTCCATAGAAGAAGTATATAGGAAAAGTTATGTAATAGAATTCTCCAGAATCTTCAGAGAGAAAAAGAGCAGATTTGAAGGGAGAAAAAAGCCACCTTTGTGGATGACCCGCCAGGCGAGACAAGGCCAGGGTGGAAAGTTACAAGGGTGGCAGGATTCTATGTTCAAGAGACCGGCGTGAAGCAAGTGTTAATTGTGGCTACAATTTTAGCGGTGACGTTGATCATGCTGCGCTCCGTGCTCTTCGCATGCATCTTTGTGTCCATCGTCTGGACACACTGTCCGGACCTCTCAGTTGCAAACATCGCGTTTCTCGCAATCCGGGAGATCAGAGAAATTATTTGAAGGCCGAGGAGCTACTTCGGCGGAAAGGAACAGAAAATGAAAATCATCACTTGTGAGCAGGTCAGCAACGGCCATCCGGATAAAATCTGTGACCAGATCGCAGACGCCATTGTGACGGATTGCCTGCAGCATGATAAGAACAGCCGTGTGGCAATCGAGTGCCTCATCAAAGACAACCACATCATCATCGCCGGAGAACTGACTAGCACGCATAAACCGGATTACCGGAAACTGGTATATGAGGTGTTTGAGCGGATCGGCTTTGACAAGGTTGGCGGCATGGTATTTGATCCGCTGTATGCCGGTCCTGATATCGGAATCCTCGTGAAGGAGCAGAGCGCAGATATCGCCCTTAGTGTGGATAAGGGCGGTGCGGGCGACCAGGGCATGATGTATGGGTATGCGACGAATGAAACGGCAGAGCTCCTGCCGATTCCCTTCGTGGTGGCGACTCGTTTCCTGGAGATACTGAAGAATCATCCGAGCAAGATGTTCCGGGCAGATGCAAAAGCCCAGGTGAGCTTTGATTACGACAGTGGTAAGATCACGACCTTCCTCTGTTCTGTGCAGCACAGCCCGGATGTGGAGCCTTCGGATTTCCGGCACATCATTGAAGCGCTTATGGTCATTGCCGCTACCGAGAACGGTCTGAATACCGACTTTGAAAAGCTGGTCAATCCGACCGGTCGTTTTGTAATCGGAGGCAGCTTTGCCGACTGCGGTGTGACAGGAAGAAAGTTAGCCTGTGATACTTACGGGGGTATCGGTCATATTGGCGGCGGTGCCATGAGCGG
>CAJOQL010000134.1 GCA_905236935.1 uncultured Bacilli bacterium | reverse complement strand
CCAAAATCTTTCCAGCTTTCCACATTGTGTTTTTGCTCCTTTCGGATTAAGTTTTGTCCTTGGCCCCATGTGGTAACCAAAAACACATAAAAAGGTTATAAACCCTTCTATTCTCTTAATTCTATGTTATGTATTTATAAAGAAGCAGTCATAGACCTGCTTTCTTATGTCAAGGAATGCCTCACTGTTCCTGTCGCGGGGAAGAGGCAGGGTATTATGAATATTTTTCATCACTTTCCCCGGATTCTTGGACATAACCAAAATGCGATCAGAAAGATATACAGCCTCATCAATGTCGTGCGTAACGAAGATAACAGTCATTTTACTCTTCTCCCGAATCCGCAGGAGTTCGTTCTGCATATTGATCTTCGTCATATAGTCAAGAGCGCCAAAAGGCTCATCCATGAACAGCACTTCGGGTTTGTTGACCAAGGCTCGTGCAATGCTGACACGCTGCGCCATTCCGCCCGAGAGTTCTCGCGGATATGACTCTTTGAAGTCGGTCAGGCCGACAAGGGAAACGTACTCTTCAATCAGCTTGTCCTTTTCTTCTTTTGACATGCCCTGCAGCGCAAATCCAACATTGCTTTTGACATTCATCCAGTCAAGCAGCCTTGATTCCTGAAAGACGACGCCCCTTGTCTTATCCGGTTTCTTCACTACGCTCCCATTAATTGTTACGGTACCCGTATGAACAGGATCGATTCCCGCCATGATCCGGAGAAGGGTGCTTTTGCCGCATCCGCTCTGTCCGACAATGCAGAGGAACTCGCCCTTAGCCATTGATAAACTAATGTCCTGAATCGCGGTAAAAGTCTTGTCGCCGTAGAAGGTTCTGCTTACGTTATCAACCACGATAAAGTCTTCCGTCATCATTTCCACCTTATCACCGCTTTCTCAACTGCCATCAGCACGCTGTCCATAATCTTGCCAATGATACCGATCATCAGCATGCCGACGATCACGACGTCCGTCTGGCCGAACTGTCTGGCGTACATGATCATATAGCCCAAACCGGTTGACGACGCCACTAACTCCGCCGCAACAACGCACATCCAGCTCTGGCCCAAACCTGTACGCAAACCGGTAAAGATGTTCGGCGCGGCGTAGGGGATCACGACCTGAAAGACGTATTTCGTCTTCGGAATGACCATGGCGTTAGAAAGCTCCACCAGCTTCACGTCAATTCGACGGATGCCATCTACCACGTTCACAAGGATGGTAAAAAAGCTGCCAATGAAGATGAGGAAAACTTTCCCTTCTTCTCCAATACCAAACCACAGGATTACCAGAGGAATCCAGGAAATCGGCGGAATCGGCTTCAGGATCTGAATGATCAAATCCGTCATTCTCTTGAAACGCGCTGACAGACCGATGAGGATTCCCAGAACGACCGCCGAAATGGCTGCGATCGCGTAGCCAGCCAGGACGCGCCGGGAGCTGACCAACAGATTATTCTGAAGCGTTCCCTTTTTGATAAGGTTGATAAATGTTTTGAGAATTCTGGACGGAGACGGCAGCGTGAGGGGATTCAGAAGCCCCATATTGGAGGCAATTTGCCAGACTGCAATGATCAGTACCAGTAGTCCTATGTATTCAAGCCCGTGTAATGCTTTTCGCTTTTTGTTTTTCATCTTTTTCCGCCTTTTACAGATCTACGCAGTAGGTCTTCCCTTTATATTCGGTGTAAGGTCGCTTTGTATTCAAAGCTATAAAATTTGAAATTCTGTCTCTTTGCAGCTCTGAAATCGGGGCAACCATATAATCCCCGTATCGAAGCGTGAGCCACTCATGCCAGCCCTTCGGGATATTCACCGTCAACCCCTCAAAATCCCACTCAATCGGAGATTCGAACCAAGAGGTCGATAAAGGGAGTGCAAGGGATACGTTACCTGCCAGCGCGAAACATTCTCTGGTCTTTTCTCCCGCATACCTGATAACCTTCCGCTTCAGCTCCTCCCTTTTCTTCTGCCTGTGCTGTTCTGAGGAGATGTCAAGAACTATAGAGGAGTACAAACGGAGCAGACCGTCATCAGCCGGGAGCGGCTGTCGTTCTGTGAGCGCCTTGTAGAGTTTCGCTTCCTTCATCTGACTGCTTCGCCGACTTGCGTCATCTGATAGCGGAATAATAGGCATGATGTTGATGTAAATACCCTGATTGATATCAAGATCGGCGTAATCCGCTTTGATCAGCGTGGTAGCGCTGTTGCGTAGCTTGGCATAGCATTTAGGATACTGTGGATCCGAATAATATGTCTGCATGAAAAGGTTTTCGGGCCAAACCTTCTGCGGAAGAT
>CAJOQL010000133.1 GCA_905236935.1 uncultured Bacilli bacterium | reverse complement strand
ATGCGGCTCTGCTCCACGGCGAGGGCCGGGTGCCTGAGGAAGCGCTCGTCGAGACGGTCAAAGTCGGCGTTGGCCGCGCGCTCCCGGGGGCTCTCCTTGATGAGGGCGTTGAGGAGCTTTTCGATCGACCGCATGAAGGGCATCAGCACGACGGCGCAGATCACGCGGAAGATGGTGTTCACGGCGGCGATGCTCACCGGAGTCATGACCATGCCCTTGAACGCAAAGTCGAACACAGCGTCGGAGATGTACCAGACGGCGGCGCAGAAGATGGCGCCGATGGTCTGCATCACGAGATACGACCAGGCGGCGCGGCGGCCGGGGGTGCGCGCGCCGAGGGCCGAGAGCAGGACCGGCACGGCCGCGCCGATGCTGATGCCGAGCAGGAGCGGGAAGGCTTCGACGAAGCCGATGGCGCCCGTCACGGACAGGGCCTGCAAAATACCGACGGCGGCGGAGGCGCTCTGCAGCACGGCGGTGAAGGCCGCGCCCACGAGGATGCCCAGCAGGGGATTGGAGAAGGCGGTCATGAAGCGGATGAAGGCGGGGCTGTCCTTGAGGGGGGCCACCGCGCCGCTCATGGCCTGCATGCCGAACATCAAAACCGCAAAGCCCAGCAGGATGTCGCCCACATGACGCTTTGTCTGCTTCTTGGAGAACATGCGCAGCACGATGCCGATGACGGCGACGATGGCGCTGATGGAGGAGGTGGACAGCAGCGACACGAGCCCGCCGCTGCCCTGCACGTAGGAAAGGCAGATGATCCAGCCGGTGATGCTGGTGCCGACGATGGCGCCCATGATGACGGTCATGGCCTGGCGCACCTTCATCATGCCGGAGTTGACAAAGCCGACCACCATGACGGAGGTGGCGGAGGAGGACTGGATGATCGCGGTGACGCCCGCGCCCAGCAGCAGCCCGCGCAGCGGCGTGCTGGAGAGCTTGTACAGCAGCAGCTCGAGCTTGCTGCCCGCGACCTTCTTGAGTCCCTCGCCCATCAGCGACATGCCGAACAGAAACAGCGCGACACCGCCGAAGAGCGTGATAACGTTTGATATACCCATAGATTTCTCCCAATGTTGTTTTCAATAAATATACAACCCTATTTTATCATGTCGCGGGAAATACGGTCAATGCGCATTTCCCCCGAAAAATACCCTTCCCGGGGAGCGGGAAGGGCATACATTTTTATATATTGAACAAGCGCCGGCCGTTTTCCGTGGCTATCTTTGCGACTTCTTCACAGGATAAGCTCCGGACCTCGGCGATCTTTTCGACCACGTACCGGAGATTCCGCGAGTCGTTGCGCTTTCCCCGGCGGGGGATGGGACTCAAATACGGGCTGTCGGTCTCGATGAGCAGACGGTCGAGGGGGCAGATCTCCAAAACCTCGATGGCCTTGCGGGCGTTTTTGTAGGTGATGGGCCCGTCAAAGCCCAGATACCAGCCGCGCCGTAATAACTCCTGCGCCATCTCCTTAGAGCCGGAATAGCAGTGGAACACGCCCCGGATATCGCTGTAGCGCCGCACGATGTCCAGGCAGTCGCCGTGGGCCTCGCGGTCGTGGATGATGACGGGCTTGTCGTGCCGCCGGGCAAGCTCAAGCTGCGCGATGAACAGCGCCTTCTGTTCCTCTTTATGCGTGTCGTCCCAGTAATAGTCAAGACCGATCTCCCCGACGGCGACGCATTTGTCATGCGCGCACAGCGCCTCGATGCGCTCAAGGTCCTCCTCGCGCATCCCGCCGAGCTCCTCCGGGTGTATGCCGACGGCGGCGTAGACATGGGGGTATCGGTCCGCCAGCGCGACGGCCTTCTCGCTGCTCAAAACATCGCAGCCGGGGTCGATGACCAGCGTCACCCCGGCCTCCGGCAGAGAAGACAGCAGCGTGTCCCGGTCGGGGTCGAAGGCCGCGTCGTCATAGTGGGCATGGGTATCAAAATACATTTGTTTCACTCCTTTATCGCGCACATTTTACAATGAGTCCGGCACTTTTGCAAGCATTTTGCTTGACGGGGCGGGCGGGAGCGTGTAAAATAAAGTACTAAACATTTTCTTAACAGGAGGCCGTTATGGCGGTCAGAAAGAAAAAACGCGTTTCCGTCTTTGCGATCCTTCTTCTGCTGGCCCTGATCCTCGTCGCGCTGGCGCTCGCGATCTTCCGCCCCAAGGGGGACCCCGCGCGGGCCCTGCGGTCCGCGCTGGACGCTGCCCGCCCGGCGCGAAACACGGCTCTCACCGGCATCGACGCCGAGATCGCGGACGCTTACGACCGCTGCCTGCGCGTGGAGGCCGACGGGCCTTTCACCCAGAGCTTCCGCACCGCCTCCGGCACGGTTGCGCGCACGGAGCTTGACGTTGCCCGGCTCACGGCGGGGCTTTCCGAGGAGCTCCAGGCCGCCCTTGCGGAAAAAGTCGCGTCGGCCAGGCGCGGCTCGGACCTCTACACCGCCGACGGCGCGGTGCTGCCGGAGCTTTACGACGAGCTCTACAACAATGCAATACGCGCGCGTCTTGCCCGCGCGGAGGACT
>CAJOQL010000132.1 GCA_905236935.1 uncultured Bacilli bacterium | reverse complement strand
TTCTCGTTTTTCAGTAAACCCTAACTAGGTTTATATATAGCAACCCCACTGTTTCAAGATTAACAAATGCCGGTTTAACTCCTTGCGTTATCGAGGTAAAACTGTGAAAACAAATATAAATACTTAAAACTTGACAGGACAAAAGAGGTAATGAACGAATAATGTTGCTCTTATCAAAATTTGGTTTGGAAACGGTTAAAAACAGATAGAGGCACAACAAATGTACTAGTTTTCCAGATATGTTAAATAAAAAACGCTCAATCCCTGCCCCCAATAACTCATTCATTGGCACCCCAGCCATTTGCAAAAGCGTACCGCAAAGGATATCAGAAATGATAGCAAAAAAGAAAAAGAGGATCGTTGGGTAGACAATTTCTATCCAATCTATTTGAAAATATGTTTTTGCAATAAAATATATTATTACTATACAAACAGTAGTGCGTATAACGGAAACTTTTACAAAAAGAGCAATAGATGTAAGAACTATGCAGCCAGCAAAGCCAACAAGCAGTTTAATGATTATTAACTGCTTTGATTTTCCAAGTATCCCCGAAAAGAAATACCAAGCAAGAACTAGTTCTACGATTACAGTAGCTAACTCAATCGCCAAATTCATTTGAGTGATTCCCTTTCATGTAATCGAGAAGCTGTGATTGGAAAACTTCCTTCCGACTTCGGCCAACAGGGATTCTAGCACCATTTGTTAAAATAATCTCTTGACGCATTAGCTTATCAACATAATCCATATTAATATAATAACTTTTATGAGGTTGAGAAAACTGCCCGCTTGGTATTTGAGCCATTATATCGCTAAGACTTCCACGCATAGACAATACTTCACCGGCTCGAAGATGAATGACAACTTGATGTCTCAATACTTCAAAAAATACTATATCACATATGGGAATAAATATTTGGGCTTTATTTATTACCACATTGAGCCGATAGGGGAGGATATGATCCAAAGCCAGACGCATGATATGACAAAAAGTGTCGTAAGTGATCGGCTTTAGCAAGTATCGTAATGCTATCCCATAGCCCCTCACTGCATAATTAAGGCTCTGTGTGGTTATTATCACAACAGGCCTCGGCTGTAGCTTTGCCAACTGTCTGCCTACCTCAAGGCCGTTCATCTTTCCCATTTCAATGTCTAAAAAAACGAGGTCAAAATACTCGTTTTTGAAAGCGATTAGCAAGTCTTCACCACAAATGAAAGATGATATGCTAAAATCAGAGCTATACTGTTCACAATACTTTTGAATTAATTCAATATCCGATTTCTCGTCATCACAAATAGCAATTCTCATTCAGTTTTTCTATAAGCCTGTTCAATAATGCTTATTATCCCCAGCACAACCTCTTGGTTCTCCATGGAAAGGCGCGATGCTCTAATGGCGGTTTCTTTTGACAAAGACTTGCTATCTGCTTGCTCAAAGAATAATGAATTAGCGTCAACGCCGAGAACCTCTACTATTTTTGATAGTATAGCAGCAGAAGGTAACGTCTCATTTCTTTCTATTTGACCGATATACCCAGGGGAGACACCGATTAGTTCAGCAAGCCTCTCCTGCGTCAGCCCTTTTTCTTTACGTACCTCGCGTACAACCGTTGATATTCTAATTGCCATAGCGACCATCCTACAACAAATTTATTATATTATATATAGGGAGACAGCAGTTTTGAATACAGTATTACTATTAATTATCGGTAGTTTTACTACATGATATGCTGTTTGTGCTTCGGTTTTTGCTGTTTGTGCCGAGACTATTGAAATCCCTTCTTTGCTGGATGTAATATATGTTTTGAAAAGGAGGAAGCTAAGATGAAAAACACTTTATCAAGCTTTATTGTTAAAAGCACAAAGTTCATTGCGCCTCTTGCTTTAGCATTAGCTGTTACTACAGCTAACACTACATGTCTTGTGTTTACATATCAGCCAGAAGCACCTGAGAATTTGAAAGATTTTTGCAAAAAAAATCATTATACAGGGAAAAAATGATATATCATGCCGCAGTTGTGCTAACGAGATGCTGGACAGAAAGAGGCGTGATTAAACAGAAAGATGCAGAGATCTATCGATACGGATTGGAATTGTTAATTTCGTCTTTTGTAAATACAATTCTAATGGTCGATATCTCTGTATTCATCGGTCAGCCGCTTATTGTGATACCATATCTTATGGGTTTTACCCCATTTCGCCTCTTTAGTGGTGGGTATCACGCAAGGAATCATCTGACGTGTATTGTTGTCAATACGACGCTTTACTCTATCTCGTGCTTCATTACTAAGCATGTTGTGAAAAAAATTGCAATTCCAGCTTCTCTGTTTGTCTGTAGTATTTCTTTTTTACTTGTTCTATTGTTTGCTCCCGTTTCAGCAGCGAACAAGCCTCTATGTAGCCAAGATAAACAGCGTAACCACAAAATATCGTTTTTTATGGCAATAACGTTAGAATTCATTTGTATTGTGCTTTTTTTAACAAACCGTTTAGGGACCATGTTTTCAAATATGCTCTTTTGTGGACAGATGATGGCTACAGCCTTGTTTGTTGCTGGAATAGTAGTTGACCGTTCCATTAAATCAAATTAATAGCCTACAATTAATCGTCCAAGGCATCAGCACACCTAGCGAGTACAATTTTCTTTATATATACAAAACCTCCTTTGCCACTATCTGCCGTCATAAGCAGACAGTAGCAAAGGGGGTTTTCTTATATGGGCAACATCTGTGATCTCAGAGGCGGATATTTAGCATATACCAATCCATAATTTTGGCCGTTTGTGCCTGTAAAACTGCTGTTTGTGTCAGTTGGATTGTAGAATAGGCATACAAATGATACCATCGCATTAGGACTTCCAACTATTATTGTGTATAAGGATAATACGAAAGAAGTAAGACAAAGAGGGTGGACATGATGAACTGACATAGGAATAAATTCTTGTACTGAAAGCATCCCGAATTATGTTTGAAGCTCCCAACACTGTGGTGAGAGAAAGGAAAAGATATGAGTACCAGAACCAAAAAGTTGCTGTCCTTCCTGCTTGTCTTCGCCCTCGTCCTTCAGATGCTGCCCATGTCAGTCTTCGCCGAGGAAATT
>CAJOQL010000131.1 GCA_905236935.1 uncultured Bacilli bacterium | reverse complement strand
TTTTAATGTTGGCAGCAGGGTCGTTGGTGTCGGCCTTCTCGTCAGCAGCTGGTGCTATCCACGGCTGTTCTATCTGGAAATCGTGAGGCAGGTCGACAGTACGCCATGTCTCCTGACCGTCTGTCGGCTGTTTTAGGTCGCCGGCATGAAATTGCCATCCGAAGGTCAGGTTCTCTACCATCCTTGGCTGTGCAGGTGTCTCCATTGCCACCGTCAGGAGGATGGCTGTCAGTAGTCGTTGTAGTCTTCTCATTGTCTGTATTGTTTTAGTATGATTAGTCGTTATTTGGCTGCAAAGTTAGCAAATAATTATGAAAATAATTACATAATTACGAATAATTCTCATCTTTATCTGTAAACTTTTGGCAGTTCGGAAAAAAAATTGTACCTTTGGCAGCGTTTAATGAATATAAATTTGGAGCCCCCACTTCATGAATAGATACAGATTACTGCTGACGGTCGCCATCATCATGCTTTTGCACGTTTCGGCAAGAGCACAACAATTGCGCGCGTCGCTTTCTCACTATTCAACGGACGACGGGCTTTCGAGTAATGCCATTGCCAATATCATACAAGATGACCACGGTTATATCTGGATTGCCACCTGGAACGGGTTGTCACGTTTCGATGGTTTTAACTTTTATAACTACAAGACGGGCAATGCCAGCCATATTCCAAATCTGCACAACCGTATTTATAGTTTGGTGTCTGACCATCAGCAGAATATATGGATGCGTATGTACGATGGACGCATCTTTGTACTCAATCGCCAGACAGACCGTATCATAAACCCCTTCGACAACGTCAGTGGGAGCGATGACTACCGCTCTGACATCCCCCCCTTCCTCATGAGCAATGGCGACGTTCTCGCCGCTTTTGGCAGTAATGTAGGCATGTACCGTATGCGTTTGGAGAAGGGCAGCCCCGTCATGGACCAGATTACCACCGCTAATCATACCGTTTACAGTATAGCTGAAGGTTATCACGACGATATCTGGGTGGGTACCGACAAGGGTCTCCATCGTATCGATATCAGTAATCTGAGCATCGAGCGCAAGGGGCTTTTTGAGGACGAGGTCGTGACTGCCCTCTACTCCAATGGGTATAATGTTTATGCCGGTTGCCAAAGTGGCGCCATCTACGTCTACTCCTACGGTCAGGAGCCCAGGCAGATACGGCAGGCTACAGGAAGCGGTATTCTCACTGTCTTTGTCGACAGCCATGATTTGGTATGGTTCGCTGACAGCAGACCCGGTGACAGTCGTCTTAATCCGAAGACTCACGACGAGAAGCACTTCGAACAGACTGTGCTCACACCCGAGCACGACGGTATAGGCAGCGACTTCAACGAGGTGTCCGGTGTACTGTGGATGCGCATGAACCACGGTGGTTATGGTTACTATAACCGTGAGAAAGACGAGGTGGAGTACTTTCACAACGACCCCTCTAACCCTTGGAACCTGTCGAACACCGTCAATGCTTGCCGGGAGTTGCCTGAGGGTGTCATCTTCATCTCAACCACCCGTCGCGGTCTTGAGAAACTGGAAATCCTGAGAGATAACATCACCCGTAAGATGCTGGTTCCTGGCTCAGAGGCTCCTCTTGACAACGAGATACGCGGTATGTTCTATGACCGTCAACGCAAGCTGCTGTTGATGGCTAACAAGAACAACACCCTCTTCGTCTTCCATCATAGTGGGGCAAAAACTGTCATCAACCACGACAATGCCGGTAACCCTTTAGGCCGTATCTACGGCATTGCCAAAGACTCCAAAGGCAACTACTGGCTGTCATCAAAGGATCACGGACTATTCATGATGACGCCAAAGGCCGGGGGTGGATTCTCTCTGACCAACTATTGTCACGACGATAACAATAAATACAGTCTTAGTAATAATGCCGCTTACCAGACCGTGGAAGACCGACAGGGTAACATCTGGGTTGCAACCTATGGCGGAGGAGTAAATGTATTGACCCACGATAAGAACGGGAAACCTATCTTCCTGAATGCTAAGAACGAGATGAGGAAATATCCGCGCAACTCGTTCATGAAGATGCGTACTATAGCACTCGACAAGGATGGACGA
Organism: uncultured Bacilli bacterium; assembly: GCA_905236935.1. The sequence goes on along the minus strand of CAJOQL010000131.1, from coordinate 1,669 downwards.
GTCTGGGCTGGTTCTACCGATGGCATCCTGCTCATGTCGCTCAAGGACGGTAAGATTTCTATAGAGAAGATGCAGAATTCCGAGGAAGAGCCAGAGAAGATTCTCATGAGTACCGACATCGTCTATATGGTTGCCGACAAGCATGGTTATATGTGGGTAGGCACCAACGGCGGAGGACTGGCACATGCCACGGGAAAGGACTCGCGGGGCACATGGCTCTTCGAGTCGTTTGGCAGTAAGGAGGGACTACCCTCTGAGGAAATCAAGGGCATGACCCTCGACCTTAACGGCAACGTGTGGTTTGCCACCGACCACATCCTCTGCTCCTACGATGTGTCGAAGAAGATATTTACCACCTACTCTAACCTCGATGGTGTCGACGAGACGATGTGCTCCGAGGGGTCGGCCATCACTATGCCCAATGGCAATATCCTTTTTGGTACACTCAACGGTTATTACGTCGTCGACCGTAGGAAACTGGTTACCGACAATGGCTCCATGCTCAAGTTGCGTATCACCGACTTCTACCTCAACGGCGAACTGGTGAGCCCTAACCTCAACGACTATTACGACTACTATGTACCTGAAGCTAAAAGAGTGGTGCTGCCCCACCACGACCTTAGTTTCAGCTTCCGTTTTGCTGCTATGAATTACCAGCTGCAGCACCGCATGAACTATCAGTACAAACTGGAAGGTTACGATGTTGATTGGCGCAACGCCGACAAGAAGCGCACGGCCAGCTATTCCAACATTCCCACGGGCACCTATCGATTCAAGGTGAAGGCTTTCCTGTTGGAGTCGCCCGACAAGTACGACATCCGCGTCATCGAGGTAGTCGTGCCGCCTTACTTCCTGCTTTCCAGCAAGGCCGTATGGCTCTATATGCTCATTATCTTGATAGCCTCGCTGACCCTCATGTTCTGGCGTCAACATTATCTGGCCAACAAGCATAAGAATATGAAGGTCATCAAAATTGGCTCCCGGGAGATGGGCTTCGTCAACGATAAGGACTACGACTTCGTCAACGCTCAGATGACCTGGCTTGAGACACAGTACTCTAACCCCGACCTGAAGGTGGAGCAGATGATTGCCAAGTCGGGACTTGAGCACGACGAGTATGTGGAGCAACTCAAGGCGTTGACGGGCAAGACGCCCAAGGAGTTTATCAGCGACTTCCGCATGAAGAAGGCCATCATTTTCATTGAAAACACCTCCGACTCGGTGGCTCTGATAGCAGAAAAGACGGGCTTTAGTGACCCCATCTATTTCACACGTGCCTTCAAACAGGAGACGGGACTGACACCATCGAAGTACCGCGAACTGAAGTCGGGAAAGAAGAGTGGACAGACATCAGATCAGCCAACACAGCACACGGTAGATCAGCCAACACAGCACACGGAAGATCAGCCAACGCAACAGACGATAGAACAAACGGACGATTATGAGATAATAGAATAAGGTATATATGGACATAGGGGCGAGTACCTGATAGATCGGGATACTCTACAATAAATCCAAACTGCGGGATGACTTCTCTAGTCAATGGCGGGCCATATTATTACCCTGTATAGGGGAGCTTCACAAGAGCCGGTGGATTACAAAGACGGAGAGCGCCCATATCGTGTGAAACAGGAGTTTTCACCAAATCATCGGTACGAGCCCCTTTTTT
>CAJOQL010000130.1 GCA_905236935.1 uncultured Bacilli bacterium | reverse complement strand
TTTATTCCTGAGGAACTCGGTCCGCGCTTGACGATGGTGATTAAGGATATCAACTCATTGTTCGACTACACCCGCTTTGGTTTTGATCGTCTCGACTATCTCCAAGATACCTTCCTCGGTTTAATCAACATCGAGCAGAACAAAATCATCAAGATATTCACCGTTATCAACATCATCTTCCTGCCACCTACCTTGATAGGTAGTTTGTATGGAATGAACTTCGACTTTATGCCCGAACTCCATTGGCAATATGGTTATGCTTTTGCGCTGATGCTCATGGTGATGTCAGTAGTGGTTATCTTGCTGATTTTCAAACTAAAAAAATGGTTATAAACATATAGTTGACAACGCATATGTTTCTCAGTTGAAAGGATGTTCCACGTTGCAGTTATCAAAAAACTTTACTTTTGATTAACAAGAACTACCCACCCGTAACTTATTCAAAAAGAGCAGAGTTGTCACTTTATCAACATACTCAACATACAATAATATCTATGGATTTAAAAAAAGAAGAATATATAGATAAGATTAAATCGTTAGCCCGGGAGAAGAATGCCGTTATTTTCGCACATTATTATACGCGTCCTGAGATACAGGAGATAGCGGATTTTATAGGTGACTCATTGGCGTTGGCACAACAGGCTACGCGCGTACAGGCAGATATATTGGTGATGTGCGGTGTACACTTCATGGGTGAGACGATGAAGATATTGTGTCCGGACAAGAAAGTGTTGATTCCGGATATGCAGGCTGGTTGCTCGTTGGCCGATAGTTGCAAGGCAGCAGACTTGGAACAATTCATAATTAAAAATTCACAATTCACAATTAATAATTCGCAGGTAGATAAGCCTATAGTAGTATCGTATGTGAACACGAGTGCAGATGTAAAGGCACTAACGGATATAGTGGTGACCAGTTCTAATGCGAAAAAGATAGTAGATCAGTTACCTCAGGATGCCAAAATCATCTTTGGTCCGGATTATAACTTGGGCAGTTATATCAATTCCGTCACAGGTCGACAGATGTTACTCTGGAATGGTGCGTGTCATGTACACAGCCGTTTTTCGCTGGAGGCGTTGCTGCAATTGAAGAAAGCCAATCCAGGTGTAGCAGTGTTGGCTCATCCGGAATGTAAGGCACCTATTTTAGCACAAAGTGATGTGATAGGTTCTACCAAGGCATTACTGGATCATGTGATAGCTTCTCCCGCTCACCGCTTTATCATAGCTACAGAGAGCGGTATATTGTTTGAGATGCAACGCGCGTGTCCGGATAAGGAGTTTATACCTGTGCCGCCTGAAATGACAGAAGGCGTAGGATGCAGTTGTAACGAGTGCGAGTACATGCGCATGAACACGCTGGAGAAGGTGTATGCCTGCTTGCGTGATGAAGCGCCTGAGATGAAAGTACCGGAAGAGGTAGCAGCTAAGGCCTTAGGTTCAATCCGCAGAATGCTGCAGATGAGTTAGTTTTTTTCCAATCGTCGTTGGTATTTTTGGATTTCGAGTGAGGTGCGCGCGATGCGTATCTCCAGTTCGCGTATATCATGGATGACGATGAGCAGATGATTGGCCCGTTCGAGTGCAGGATCGTCAGCCGTCTGCAGTCGTTTTCCCTCGCGATAAAGCAAGATAGGTTCTTTGCCGTCATCGCGCACCATCACCTTCAGTCCATTACGACCTGTGGTTACATAGAAACCATGATCTTGGTATTTCTCGTTGCGTTCGTAGCGAAAGAGCGAGAGCAGTGAATCCGCCTCGGGTTGCAGTAGTTCAAGTTGTGACTGATAATAATGCAGGCTACGTTCTTGATCGGCCAGTGCGATGCTGTCACGCATATGTTTCTCTGTGCGGTGTTGTTCCACCAGCGAGGTGCGTTGACATGCACTACAGCAGAAAAGGCAGAGAAGAGCGAAAATGAATGGATTTCTCATATGTAATATATCAAATTTTGCGCAAAGGTACTACTTTTTTTCGAAAAAACATAAAAAAAAGCATTAATATTTGCAAGATTGTATTTTTTTTTGTAATTTTGCGGCCGTAAAGTGTGGATTAGGCCACCTATAACAGACAAAACAACAAATTTTTTGTTTTACATACGTATGAAAAAAAGTTTATTTTTCAGCCTCATTGCTGCAGTAGCAGTGTTGGCATCGTGCAGCAAGACGCTGCCGAATCCGGAAGAGATTACCGTTAATCCGAACCCGCTGGAGAAAGTAGGTTCTACAGTAAATGCTGAGATTACCGGTACTTTCCCTGTTAAGAAGTTCGCTAAGAAAGGCGTGCTGGTTGTTACTCCTGTGCTGAAATACGGCAACCAGGAAGTATTGGGTGACCCTGTTACCTATGTGGGTGAGAAGGCCAAAGAGAACGGAAAGCGTGTGAGCTACAAGAACGGTGGTACTTATTCGCAGAGCTGCTCATTCGAGTATGTTCCCGAGATGCGCAAGAGCGAACTCTACCTGCGTTTTGATGCAAAGGTAGGTAAGAAAACCATTGAGATTCCTGACCTGAAAGTGGCTGACGGTGTGATTGCTACCGCTGAGTTGGCTGAGGCTGAGGACAACAACACGGTGACAACCGCCGACAAGTTCCAGCGTATCATTCAGGAGATGACCGAGGCTGACATTAAGTTCCTTATTCAGCAGGCTAACCTCCGTTCGTCGGAGACCGGTTCGGCTGAGGTAAAGAACCTGCAGGCTGCCATCAAGGACGCTAAGGAAAACGAGAAGAAGCAGATCAACAAGATCGAGGTAAGCGGTTATGCCAGCCCGGATGGTGGTATGGAGCTGAACGAGAACTTGGCTAAGAACCGTCAGAGTGCCGCTCAGAAATTCCTGCAGCAGACCCTGAAGAAGAACAAAGTGGAGAATGATGTAGAGGCTAACATCACCGCTGAGGACTGGGAAGGTTTCCAGAAGGCGATGGAGGAGAGCAACATGCAAGACAAGGACCTGGTACTCCGCGTGCTCTCTATGTACAGCGATCCTGAGGAGCGTGAGGCTCAGATCAAGAACCTGAGTGCCGTATATGGTAACATCAAGGAAGAGATCTTGCCGGCTTTGCGTCGCAGCCGTATGATCCTGACTACCGACCTGATCGGTAAGTCGGACGAGGAGATTAAGGCACTGGCCGCTGAGGATCCTGCTCAACTCAACGTTGAGGAGTTGCTCTATGCTGCTACTCTGACCAATGACAACCATGAGAAGATGGCCATCTACAAGAAGGCTGCCGATCGTTTCAACGACTATCGCGCATGGAACAATATGGGTCAGATCTACTTCAAAGAGGGTAACATTGCAGAGGCACGTCGTTGCTATGCAAAGGCTCTGGAGATCGAGCCGAACAATGCTGACGTCAACTACAACGCCGGTTTGGCTGCTATGGCTGACGGTGACCTTGAGAAAGCAGAGGAGTATTTAGGTAAGGCTGCAGGCACTCAGGGTGATCTGAATGCTGCTATGGGTACGCTCTACACTCAGAAGGGTGACTATAATGCTGCTAAGAAAGCTTATGCCAATGACGCTACCAACAATGCTGCCGTTCAGCAGATCCTCAACGAGGACTACGCTGCTGCCCGTCAGACGCTGGATAACGTGAAAGAGCCGAACGCTACCACCGCTTATCTGAAAGCTATCGTAGCTGCTCGTACTAACGACAAAGAGGCTGTTTACGCTAACCTCGGTGTGGCTATCGCTAAAGACGCTTCGCTTAAGGATCGCGCTGCTCAAGATATTGAGTTCGCTAAATTCGCAGAGGAGCCTGCGTTCCAAGCACTGGTAAAATAAGCAATGTCCGTACTTTTTCCGAAAGTACAGAAACCCCGTGAGTGGGACTATCGTCCCATCTATTACGATCCGGAGAAGGAGACGCGCAAGGATAAAAAACTTGCGCGTCTTCAGCACGGGACTTTCCGGCAGGAACACGAGAAGAACATGAGTGAGATGCGTCGCCGCAAACCATCCAGACTTGTATTCTGGTTAGCGTTACTCCTGATGTTGCTCTTCGCTTTCTTCTACCTACTCTAACTGCTCACCACTCATGGATATCATCCGTCTCTTACCCGATAGTGTGGCTAATCAGATAGCAGCAGGTGAGGTGATCCAACGCCCAGCCTCTTGCCTGAAAGAACTGGTGGAAAATAGTCTCGATGCCGGTGCAGATCGTGTGCAGGTTATCGTACGTGATGCAGGTCGTACATTGCTGCAGGTGATTGACAACGGTTCGGGAATGAGTACCACCGATGCGCGCTTGGCCTTTGAGCGGCATGCTACCAGCAAGATACGTGAGGCGAAGGACCTGTATTCACTACGTACGATGGGCTTTCGCGGAGAAGCACTGGCTTCCATCTGTGCTGTAGCGCAAGTGGAGATGCAGACGCGTCGCGCCGAGGATGAGACCGGTACGTTGCTTGAGATACACGGTTCGGATGTAATCCGTCAGGAGGTATGCAGTTGTCCTGTAGGTACCAACATCAAGGTAAGCAACCTCTTCTTCAACGTTCCCGTACGCCGTAAGTTCCTCAAGACCGATCAGACGGAGTTGCGCAATCTGCTCAATGAGTTTTATCGTATCGTGCTGGTATATCCGAAGGTAGCTTTCACTTTTGTGCACAACGATGAGATACTGCTGGAGATGCCGGCGCAGTCGGAGAAACAGCGCATCGAGTCAATCTTCGGTAACCCTTCGCGCAATAGTTATACGGCAGGATTGGTGGAAATACGTACGGAGACGGAACTGGTGAATATCCACGGCCTTGTTGTGAAGCCCGAATCTGTGACCCGCAAAGCGGAGCAGTATTTCTTCGTCAACGGACGCTACATGCGTCATCCGTATTTCCTCAAGGCTGTGCAGACGGCATATGCCGGAATGCTCAGCAATGACTACCAACCCTCTTTCTTCATCTATTTCGACATCGATCCCGAATCGATAGATGTCAATATTCACCCAACCAAGACGGAGATTAAGTTTGCCGACGAGCAGACGATCTTCCAGATCCTGATGGCTTCCGTGCGCGAGGCACTGGGTAAGTTCACCCTAGCCCCGCAAATCGATTTCGATACTCGCGGCAGTATCGATATACCTATGCCTTCCGAGCATGAGACCTCGATGCCGCAAGTGACCGTAGACCCTAACTACAACCCCTTCCATTCCCGCAATACCTATTCCCCGTCGCAGCCTGCGCCGCGGCAGTGGGAAAGCCTATATACAGGTCTCAAGCCTGAGACCAACGTTATCTATCCAAATGCGACAGAAATCAACCTGCAGATAGAGGAGAGTTTTTCCGTATGGCAGTATGCCGACCGTTATATCCTGACGGCTACTGAAGGCGGACTGCTTCTTATCAACCAGCATCGTGCTCATGTTGTCATCCTCTTCCGCGAGTGGATGGAGCAGATGAGTGAGACGCAGGGGGCGATGCAACAACTGCTCTTCCCGGAGGTGGTAGAGCTGCAGCCAGATGAGATGTTGCTCATGGAGCAGATACTGCCCGACCTAAAGACGATAGGATTCGATCTGGAACAACTTAGTCCGAACAGTTATTCGATCCTCTCTGTGCCAGCCCGTCTGACAGATCAGTCGCCGCAGCCTATCCTGCAACATATACTCTCGCAAGTGCGTGAACGCAACGCGAGTACGCAGGTCGAATGGCGTGAACAGATTGCTCTCTCGTTGGCAGAGAGTGCTGCTATTCCATACGGGCGCAGTCTGAGTCCTGAAGAAATGAAGGATCTGGTAAGTCGCCTGCTGCGCCTGCCCTCGTATCTGCGTACACCGGACGGAAAGACCGTACTCACGCGTCTGAGTGATGACGAGATCAACCAACGCTTTTAAACAAATAGCAATATGAAACACACTTTCCTTGTATGCCTTGCCGCTTTGACTGCAGCGTGTACCCAACCGGATCATCTGACCATCCTTCACACCAACGACACCCATTCGCAAGTGGAACCCAAGGCGGACGGGAACGGCGGTTATGCACGTCGTATGGGTCTGATTGCCGAAGAGCGTCAGGCCGATCCGCAATTGTTGCTGCTTGATGCCGGCGATTTTAGTCAGGGAACACCGTATTTCAACTATTATCATGGTCGTGTCGAACTGGATGCGATGAACCGTATGTGCTATGATGCCGCCACGTTGGGTAACCATGAGTTCGACAATGGTCTGGACACTCTGGCGGAAGTGCTGAAGATGGCTAAGTTCCCCGTTGTATGCGCCAACTATGACTTCACAGGCACTGCATTGGAGAATATCATCAAACCCTTTGTCATCCTTCGTCGTCCGGGACTGAAGATAGGTGTGTTCGGACTGGGATGTGATCCCAAAGGACTGATCTCTGACAAGAATTTCCTACCGGCCCGCTATCTCGATCCGTATCCTGTCGCTCAACAGATGGCAGATACCCTGCGGGCTCAGGGATGCGATGTAGTGATCTGTCTCAGTCATATGGGTACCTGCGGCAAAGTGCCGGGTGATGTATGCGACACCACGATGGTGGCACACACCCGCGGCATTGATGTAGTCATAGGCGGACACACCCACAAATTATATGATAATTTGCGTGTAGCCAACTTGGACGGAGACTCTATTCCGGTACGCCAAATGGGCAAGAGTGGAATCTATTTAGGCAAGATAGTGTTAGATTTAGATAGCAAAAAGCAAAAATAAATGCAAAAAATTTGCATATTCAAAAAAAAAACCGTAATTTTGCACCGATTTTCCGAAATGCGCGGAAATAAAAATATTCGAATTTTTAGAAAAACATAAAATATTAACTTAAAATCATTTAAGTATTATGGCAGAAATTGATGCAAAAGTAAAAGCAATTATTGCAGATAAGCTTGGCGTTGAAGAGTCGCAAGTTACCAACGAGGCTAATTTCCAGACTGATCTGGGTGCCGATTCGCTGGATACAGTAGAAATGATCATGGAGTTCGAAAAGGAATTCGGTATTTCGATTCCTGATGAGGACACCCAGAAGATCGCTACAGTGGGCGATGCTATCGCTTACGTAGAGAAAGCAGTAAAATAAATCTACCTGTTCGCAGGTAAACGAGTTTACGGGAAAACCTGTAAACTCGTGCTTTTTGTATTTGCACGAATAGAAATATATGCAGTTAAAACGCGTAGTTATAACAGGTTTAGGTGCGCTCACGCCCGTGGGTAACTCTGCCCCGGAAACATGGCAGTCATTGGTGAAAGGTGTGAACGGTATTGCACCCATCACCGCTTTTGATGCCAGTTTGTTCAAGACCCAGTTTGCCGGCGAGGTGAAGAATTTCGACCCTACCACCGTAATCGATCGCAAGGAGGCGCGTAAGATGGATCGCTATTCTCAGTTCTCTGTGTGCGTAGCTGATGAAGCGCTGAAGGACAGTGGTTTGGATCTGGACAAAGAGGATCGCAGCCGCATAGGAGTGATCTGGGGTAGCGGCATGGGTGGATTGCAGTCTACCGAAGAGGAGATCATAGATTTTGCTAAGGGTGACGGTGTTCCCCGTTTTAATCCCTTTATGATCCCGAAGGCTATCCCCAGTATTGCTGCCGGACAGATCTCTATTCGCTTCGGATTGGGTGGCCCGAGTTTCTCGGTGAGCACCGCCTGTTCGTCTTCGTCGCACGCCGTAGGTTCGGCTTTCGACCAGATACGTTTGGGTCATGCTGAGGTACTGCTGACCGGTGGAGCGGATGCCGATGTGACCTACACGGGTATAGGTGGATTCAACTCGCTGCATGCACTCTCCACTCGTAATGACAGTCCCGAGACGGCCAGTCGTCCGTTCTCCAAGTCGCGTGACGGTTTTGTGCTGGGTGAAGGAGCAGCTTGTCTGATCCTGGAGGAATACGAGCACGCCAAGGCCCGCGGAGCGAAGATCTATGCCGAGATCATCGGTGTAGGCATGACTTCAGACGCGTATCATATGACGGCGCCTGATCCCGAAGGTAAGGGTGCGGAGCGCGTAATGCGTCAGGCTATTCGAGACGCAGGACTGCAGCCTGAGCAGGTGGATTATATCAATACGCACGGCACATCCACACCGTTGGGCGATGTGACTGAAGTGAAAGCTATCCAGCGAGTTTTTGGTGAACATGTATACGACATGAATCTGGATTCCACCAAGTCAATGACAGGTCATCTGATCGGTGCCACAGGAGCGGTGGAAGCCCTGGCATGTATCATGGCGCTGAGGGACGGCATCATTCCTCCTACCATCAATCATGATCCCGAGGACGTAGATGAGAACATCGACTATCGCATCAATTTCACATTCGACAAGGCCCAACATCGTGACATCCGCTACGCCTTGAGCAACACGTTTGGCTTCGGCGGACATAATGCGTGCCTCATATTCAAGAAATGGGAAGAGTGACCCATTAGCAACTTCACTCGTATTAGTCTAACAAAACAAAATTTTAAGGTATTATGATTACTAAGATTGGTGAAAATGCAGGCCTCATCTGGGGTGCTCTGCAGAATGGCGCTCAGGGTCTGAAGGCTCTGAAGAAAGCCACCAAGCTGAAAAACGAAGAGCTCTATCTGGCTCTGGGTTGGCTCGCTCGCGAGGGTAAGATTACCTTCGCAGAGGCTGAGACTGACACAATTATCGCACTGGCTTAAGAAAGTATGGTAATTGCTATCGTAGGCGCTTCCGGCGCCGTCGGACAGGAACTGCTGCGTGTCTTAGAACAGCGGCAGTTCCCGGTATCCGAACTAAGACTGTTCGGTTCTGCACGTAGTGCAGGATCACACTATATTTTCCGCGGACAATCCTATACGGTTCAACTGCTGGAACACGGCGACGCCTTCAAGGGCGTCGATATTGCTTTTGCTTCCGCGGGCGCAGGCGTATCACGCGAGTACGCAGAGGACATCACCCGTCATGGTGCCATTCTTATTGACAATTCTTCGGCCTTCCGCATGGATGCTGATGTACCGTTGGTGGTACCTGAGGTAAATGCTGCCGATGCACTCGTTCGTCCGCGTGGTATCATCGCCAACCCCAACTGTACGACGATTCAGATGGTGGTGGCGCTCAACGCTATAGAGCGCCTCAGTCATATCCGTCGTGTACATGTGGCTACCTATCAGGCCGCCTCCGGTGCCGGTGCGCAGGCGATGAAGGAACTGGAGGCACAATACCGCCAAGTGCTGAATGGAGAACAACCGACAGTGGAAAAATTTGCTTACCAGTTGGCATACAATCTGATACCCCATATTGACGTCTTCACCGACAACGGATACACCAAAGAGGAGATGAAGATGTACAACGAGACACGTAAGATCATGCATTCCGACATCCGTGTGAGTGCCACTTGTGTACGTGTTCCTTCGCTCCGTGCCCATAGCGAGAGCGTGTGGGTGGAGACGGAGCAACCAATAACAGTGAAGCAGGCACAAGAGGCGTTTGCCACAGCTCCGGGCTGCGTGCTGATGGACGAACCGGCAGAGAAGAAATACCCGATGCCCCTCTTCCTGAGCGGCAAAGACGAGGTTTTCATAGGTCGCGTACGTCAGGACCTGACGGACGACTGCGGACTGAGTTTCTGGTGTGTGAGTGACCAGATCCGCAAAGGAGCGGCACTCAATGCCGTGCAGATAGCCGAGTATTTATTAAATCACGCAATAACCACGCAATAATCACCCAATAATCACCCAATATTGCCCCGTGGCAGACCCGTATTTTCAAGGGTTAAAACGGGAAGGAGCGGCTGAAGACAACGATGAATGCTTCACAAATAGAAATAATGGCCCCCGTAGGGTGCTGGGAGAGTTTGGCAGCGGCTATAGAAGCCGGTGCTACCAGCGTCTATTTCGGCATCGAGCATCTGAACATGCGTGCCCGCAGTTCGGCAAATTTCACGACGGAGGACATGCATCGCATCGTGGCTATCTGCCGCGAGGCGAGGGTGAAAACCTACCTGACGCTCAATACGGTCATGTATCCTGAGGATCTCATGCTGATGTGTGAGATTGTAGATCATGCAAAACAGGCTGGCGTAGATGCTATCATCGCCAGTGACATAGCGGTGATGCAATATTGCGCTCAAGTGGGGCAGGAGGTACATCTGAGTACCCAACTCAACATAGCCAACACGGAGGCCTTGCGTTTCTATGCCCAGTTCGCTGATGTAGTGGTGCTGGCACGCGAACTGAATATGGAGCAGGTGGCCAGTATCTACCGCGATATATGCGAGCAGCATATATGCGGCCCGAAGGGTGAGTTGCTGCGCATTGAGATGTTCTGCCACGGCGCGCTCTGTATGGCTGTGAGCGGTAAGTGCTATCTAAGTCTGAACAACTACGGCATGAGTGCCAATCGTGGTGCCTGTGTGCAGGTGTGCCGTCGCGGCTATACCGTCAAGGACAAATCGTCCGACCTTGAACTGGATATTGACAACCAGTATATCATGTCGCCCAAAGACCTGAAGACCATCCATTTCCTTAATAAGATGCTCGATGCCGGTGTGCGAGTCCTCAAGATAGAAGGTCGTGCACGCGGTGCGGAGTACGTCAGCACTGTGGTGGGTTGTTATAAAGAGGCTGTCGATGCATGGCAACGCGGTGAGTATGCCGACGATGCCGTCATCCTACCGAAGATAGCCGACTGGGACGAACGCTTGAGTCGCGTGTTCAATCGCGGTTTTTGGGACGGCTAC
>CAJOQL010000129.1 GCA_905236935.1 uncultured Bacilli bacterium | reverse complement strand
GGTCACGCCGGCCGCCCAGCCCGCCCCGGCCGCCCCGGCCGCCCAGCCCGCCGAGGAAGCCCTCGCGTGAGCCCACAGCGACCCTCGCTCCCCACGGAGCGAGGGTCGTTGGTGCGTTTACCCTGACTTCGATTATCTCGGGCGACCGAAAAGGGTACCTTGGGTACCTTGGAGTTGTGCATAACTCGCTATAACTGCAAAAAATGCGTTTTTTGGGTGCCACGGAAGGCTTCGGGCCGATTATCAACATGTTGATAAACGAATAACTTTCTAAATACGCGCGGTGTTGAGTGGGGGCGCAGCCCAAGGTTCCCTTTATTTCCATTGCTTATCCTCGCTCTCCGACCCACCCATATTTTTCCTACTATATATTACTTCTTTAGAGTGAAAAAAAAATAATAGTAATAGTAGGGGAAGGAATAGGGAAAGGAAAAAGCTTTCTATAGGGAGAAGAAAGAAAAAATTTACGAGGATTTCAGGCTTCCTCATCTTTCACAATTTCAAGCCTGGCGAGACTGCTTTAAGGCAGTTATGACCACTTTCATCGAGGTGCGCGAGCGCGCATCTTGCTGTTTTGCCCGTTTGCGAAAACGGGCAAGCCAGGTTCAATTATAGCAATTCCAGCAAAGGAGAAAAACCATGACAAGACAACTCGACATCGAGTTCGGCGCAGCCGAACTTACACGTGACGACCCGCTCGTGGAGCAGGCAGTTGCACTCGGATGGACCCGCTACGACGAGTCCTTCAACGAGGATATGTATTGCATACCTGTCAACCCCGACCTGGTCGGGCTGAACTTCCAGCTGTCCGGGTCACAGACGCAGCTTCTGTGCTGCGTGTACGATCCTGCGAAGTGGAAGATCGACTTCCTCGTGTTCACCGAGGATGACGACGAATGGCTCCACGCCAGCAGGCGCGAGGCCAACGAGCGCAGGTTCTACGGCGAGCGTGCCGCTTGACTGTTTTCCAGGCCCCCGTGAAGGCAAAACGGAAGACCTCTCCGGCTTATTGAGGCCAATGGAGGCGAGGTCTGCGTGAAGCAGGTGAGCGGTGCGCAACAAATTCGATCCCAAAATGGAGGGACGAGGGTAGGGCCCGAAATGTAGAGATTCGGCACGCGAGTACTGCGCGGCGCAGCGGGGTTTCTGATCAAAGTCTTTCCCTGCCGGGACCGCCGCGACAATATCAAGTGGAAAGCGTGTGGCAGGCGCTCGAGTTATAGGGACATCCGCCGTGGTTGAAACTCCACGGTACACGCGCCCCGACCGTGCACGTGCAGAGTAGCGCAGCCCGTGCGGGTTCGAGCCCCGCCGGGGGCACCATCTTCCCACAGAAGAAGCGGCAGCCAGCCGATTGGATGGCCGATCCGGGTGAGAGGCCCGGTCCATGTTCAAAGCCCACGACCGCCGGCCTACGTACGGCGGTACGGGGCGCGGGAAGTAGCGCCTCCCGCCGTTCGCATCGCACCGTGCCGATCACACAGTGCGATGCGTCTGTATCTTTCCCTGCTGGAACGAGAGGAACCGCTGGCCCCGAGAGGGCTCGCGGACGGGTGCGTCAAGCCCGTCCACATTCGATTTAACATGGCCGCATGGATCCTGCCCTGACCGGGCGGGGGTGGGGGCGAAGGTCGGCCCCCATGTCTTACGGTACGACGCCCGTGGCCGAAAGGACGGGAGAAGCTGGTTCGACTCCGGCATGCGGCCTCCATTTCATCAACCAGAAAGGAACATTGTTATGGCAAGACATCCGAAAAGACAGCGCAGGCTCAAGCCGAAGCACCGCAGGGTCTACACGCCCTCGCCGCACTTCGAGTACGAGCAGCTGCGCGAGAAGCGCATCAGGAAGGCGAGACGCTGCCTGATCGCGTTGACGGCCGCATTGATCGCGGTCGGCATCGCGTTGTGCATTTTCCGGGCGCCGGACGGCGCCCCCATCGACCTCCCGGACATGCAGGGAGGGGCCACGACGACCGTCACGTGGGGCGGGAAGACGCTCACGTTCCGCGGCGGCGTGCTGACGGGAGTGAGCCCGTGAACGCGTTTTCCGGCGAGGCGGGCAGACGCCTTGATGTCCGTTTAATTCGGACTCCGCCGCTACAAGCCGGGAAGAGGTACCGAGTGAAGGAGACCTTGAACGTCCTTCCGTCCCCTGCATAGGGATGATTCTATGCACGTGAGACAATGGTGAGCACGTAGAGGTCTACGACCTGAAAAACGCCTCCCTGGCCCGGACGAAAAAGGCCGACCGAAAGGATACCCGTGCAAGTCGGGGAGTCGAGCGCGATGCCGCGCCACGCTGCTTCGGCGTGAGCGGAACGGTAAGGCAGGCAGTACGGGAGGCGGCGCCGCAAGGCGTGCAGTCCCCGGGACCCTCCCGATTCCGGTGCGACAGTCGCCCAAAGACGTCCTTGGGATGGAATGGCAACCCGGACGGCGCGGAGCGCGCTCGCAGACCTTTTTGTTCAACAACCAACAGGAGAAAATCAAGATGCCAAAGAAATACAGGATACGCGGGACGGCGCTGGACGCCGCCACCTTCGACGAGCTCATCCAGGCGAAGATCGCATACAGGCGGGCCGGCATGAAGGACAGCGTGACCTACGCCAACCTCTGCTGGGCGCTCAAGAGGCGCTTCGGGAGGGACTGATGATCCAGATCGTCATGAAGCCGGAGAAGGCCCCCGTGGTGAACCGCGAGGGCCTTTACGGCGCATGGATGAACGGACATCTTCTCTTCCACGTGCGCGCGAGGAACGCGAAGCACGCGGAGGAGAAGATAAAGTTCCTCATGGAGCATGAGACGATGGGCAAGGTCATAGACTTCACCCTCGAACAGTTCAAGGAGAACGAAGATGGCGAGAACGCTGAACGAAACCCTGAAGAAGTACTACCGCCCGGGCGGACGGAAGGAGCTTCTGCAGGACCTGGCGCAGACGACGCTGGCGATGCTGGCGGCGTTTGCGCTGACCATGATGTGAAAGGAGAATGACGATGGCAAGCAAGACGATGGAGGACTGGTTCCTCCGGGGCGGGGAGAGGCCGGCGCAGGAGGATGCGCCCGGCAGACCCGACAGCCCGCATGAGTGCGACGCGTGCGACGAGTGCGACGGGCACCACCACTGCGACGAGTGCCCGCACCTGACCGACGGCGAAGACGATGACGAAGATGGTCTTCAGGACTGGATCGTCACCATGTCGCGCACCAGGACGGTGCAGCAGACCGCGAAGGTCCGCGTGAAGGCGCACAGCGAGGAGGAGGCCCTGGACCTCCTCGAGGACCGTGCCGAGGACGAGGCCGTGAACTGGCCTTGGAAGGATGACGACGACACGGAGGAGTTCGAAGACACCGAGGCCATAGAGGCCGAGGTGGCGTCATGAAGGACTTCCTCGTGGAATTGGCGAGGTCGCTGGGCGTCCTGGGGACGCTCGGCGCCGTCATGTGGGCGGTGTCATGAAGCTCGTGAAGCTGCCGAGGTACGTGCGTCACAGCGCGTACAGGGACATGAACCCCGTGAACGGGTCCCCTGCGGTCCACGCGATGAGGCGCGGACCGGAGATCGTCGTGGACGTGAACGCGTTCCTGTATGCGTACTCCGTGTACAGCGACGCGGTCTACCCCGACGAGCCAGGCGGCGACGAGCTCGTCTCCGCCTGGTTCGCCAAGGGAAGCGCGTGCATCGACATCGAGACGAGAGCCTCGGAGCTTGCGCGCGTGCTGGGGAGGCACAGCCTCCCCGTCGAATGGATTTGCCGATAGCCGCGTGACGCGGTGCGACCGGGGTTTGAATCCCCATTTCAGGGTCGGCGGACGGGATGGAGACCGTATAAGCTCCATGGATGGCGGTAATCCGCAAATGCTGGGTCTGCAAGCTCTTTCGAGACTGCGGCACCGGGGCTTGACGGAGTCGACGGCGGGAGGACGTTCAATAGGTGACGTGGGACCGCTGGCTGTGGAAAGACACGGACGACAGGGAAAGATCCTGGGTGAGGGTGGAAGCCCCTCGATTTCAATTTCAAAAGCAAAAGGAGACCAGCTATGGACACGACATACATGCGCAGCTACGAGATCATCCCTTCGATGTTCGACTTCGAGCTGCCGCACCCCGGCAAGCCGATGAACACACGGACGAGAGGCACCGTCTGGAAGGAGCGCCGCCGCAGGGCCAACCTGCCCCGCTCCATGCAGAAGCGTCTCGCCCGCGCATAGATTCCATTTCCTTCCCGTCCGGAAGGGACAGGAGCCGCGAGGATTCCGCGGTGCAAACGGCAAGCCAGCCGCCCGAAAGGGAGAGGAGTGCAGCCGGGCGCACAAACTTCGCAGCACAGCGCCAAGGGGGACCGTACATCCCCGAAGCAGAAAGACGAATCCAGTCAGCCACGGACAATGCGTCTCCGTGCAACCTTTGTCGAACAGGCTCCTCAGTACACGCGTCGAAAGACTGCCGAACGGAGACGACACGCGGCGCCACTCCGCGACCCCCTGCATGCAGGGTGAGACGTGGCACAGGACAGGCGGAGGCGGTGTACAGCCCGTTGCAAGACGGGCCGCCCGGGTTCGACTCCCGGAAGCCGCCTGTCCTTCGTTGTTTTCGTACGGAGCCGCCTGATCCGTCAGGCCCCCAGTGAACCCGGCTATGCCCTGGCCGACCGGGTTCGAGGCGCCGCCCGCGGCCCTCGTCAGGACTTACGGACCTGGCGGAGGTACGGGAGACAAGGGGCCGCAGGCCTAAACGATTTCAGGACGGATGGCTGACTCGTTTAATTCGAGGAACAGGGTGATTCCCGGCACAGACATCCGCCTAAAAGCCAGCGCACGGCCGGTGCGTGAACAATCCCGGAGTTGGGGCGACGACATGCCGTGAGGCATGAGCCATACGGGCGAGGGGTATGAGGCGTCGCCATACGCCCCTCAGAAATTCCAGGTACAGCGGTTTGGACTTGGGCCTTTTGACGGCCTTCGTATGCAAGCCTGGTCACGGTCCCTTACGAGCTCCGAACCGGGAGGGACCAATCCCATTTCGATTTCCGCGCCTCGGGTGAGGTTGCGGGAAAACCCTTTGCCGCACGGTGCGGCAGAGGTTTGCGCAAACCGCGAGCGCCCAATGGGCGTGAGCAAAAACAAAGGAAACAAAGAGATGAAATGCAAGTACACCGAGATCCCCGTGTATGAAGAGGTCGACATCGCGGGCAAGACGGTCGAGGCCATCACCGGCACGATCGACCGCAAGCCCGTGGGCCGCGTCCTGATCACGACGGCCGCCGGGTTCGCCGGCAAGCACCAGGTGGTCGGCGGCGACGGCACCGCGATCCGCACGGTCCAGGCGATCGGCGAGAACGAGGGCGACGCCAAGACGGTCGAGCTCTTCGTCCGCCTCGTCGGGGACATCAAGTCTCTCGCCAGCTACAAGTTCTACAAGGGCTTTGTGGCGAAGAACGCGGAGAACCCGGAGTGCGTCGACCTCTTCACGGAGGACGGCGAGCAGGTGAACCGCATCGTCGAGACGGCGAAGCGCATGTGCGCCGACCATCCCGAGTGCGATTCGCGCTGGGAGATCGTGGATGCTTCTGGCATCCGCTACTTCCTCCGCAAGATCGCGGCGAACGTCAACGCGGCCGGGAAGGTCGACTGACATCGGTGGGGGCGCTTCCGGAGAGGGGCGCCCCCAAAATTTTTCTTCCGGCAGGGGAGAAAGATGAATCAATTCACGAAAGGAGTTTGACATGGTCAGATTCACGAGGGTCAAGGACCCTGAGCGGGCGAAGGACGGCGACATCGTCCTCTTCCCCGCGGGCGAGAGGCGCCTCAACGTCTCCGCGCCCACGTTCGCGAAGATGGGGCTGTCCGTAGGCGGCACGTCCCGGAGCGACAACAGCTGTGAAACGGTAAGGAGATGGCTCGTCCGGAAGGACATGGCGGCGAGGGCCTTCATGGTCTGCGGCGCGTCCTACAGGAGCGCGCCGTCGGAGAACGAGCTTCTGCTCGGCATGGACGCCGTCGCGAAGCGGGCCGAGGAGGACCCCGAGGTCCGCACCGCGTCCATCGTGCCCTTCGGTCCGAAGCTGTGGACCATGAGGGAGTGGGCCGGGTGCTGGAACGAGACGCACGACGGCGCCGTCCAGAAGCGTCTCCTGGAGACGATGGGCCTTGCAGGGACGCTCCGTTTCGAGCATACGCGCGGACCCAAGAGCGCCGACGACCTCTACGCCAGCCAGGTGTGGGACGGTCTCAAACTGTGCACCGGGCTCCCCGAGGGGACGGACGAGGCGGATACGTACTTTCCGACCCGCCAGGACGAGAAGCCCGACACGGACACCTACGGCAGCGAAACGCTCATGGCGTGGGACGGATGCGGCTGGAACGAGAAGGAGCAGAGGATCCGCTTCAGTGGCGGATTCCTGACGGAGCTCGCGAAGCGCGGCGCGGTGGTGCTGCGTCCGACGCAGCAGTTCGCCGACGACATGACGGGGCGGATCGCAGGGTGGGCGAGCGCGAAGCTCGCGCAGCGGTTCTTCGACCGCATCCAGGCGAGCCGCCGGTACATGAAGGGCCTCATGGCCGACGTCAAGAGGGACATCACGCGGCTGAAGGCCTACAGGGCCAACGCCCGGAAGATGGCCCCCGAGGAGACGCGGAGCCGCAGGACGATGCTTGCGGAGACGGGAGTTGAACTGTAATGACATTTACGTTTGGACAGTCGGACGTCGTCGTGACGATGACGCCGGAGAGGCCGCGCCCGGGGCTGAAGCCCATGGTGCGGAAGGCGTACTCCCGGTACGGAAGGCTCAAGGAGCGGACCGTGCAGGAGATGTGCGACGCGATCGGCGGACACTGCGTGTACGTCGAGTTCGAGAAGGGCGGCGTGCGGCACGTGATGCCGATACCGTCCTGGAGGAAGGCGGACGACGTGGGCGCCGGCGGAGCCGGACGTCTCGTCTACTTCGCCAACGCGATCCAGGAGGCCGCGGTGGACGGGGTGAACATGGTGGCGTACGGCTCGGGCCGCGTCCGCTGGGTCCTCTCCTTCGCCAACGTCAAGCAGTCCGCGCAGAGGGACGTCATGGACGCGGAGCCGGATTCGTCCGGGTCTCCGATGCGTCCGGTGTCGTCCGCGGGCGGAATGAGAGAGGAGTTCTGAGATGGAATTGTTCATATGCGGCAACCCGCGCCTCCTGTCGGGGGGCAAGTGCGCCGCGAGAACAAACTACGGCAACGGTCCGGTGACCGTCGAGCAGCGCAGGGCGCACGGGACGGTGGAGTCGGCGACCCTGCCGCCGGGCCTCGCGCCCGCGGATGGCGTGCAGAGGCTCGGGCAGACGCTGCACGAGGGCAAGGTGGGCTACCACCACACCCCGACGTACAACGTCTTCCTGCGCGACGGCGAGTGGCCGTCCGCGGGCATCGAGCTGGAGACGCACATGCGCGAGTTCACGAACGAGTTCGCCCGGGCGGCCATGCAGGACCTGAAGTCCAACTGGTTCCACTTCGAGCGGGACGGATCGCTGGACAGGGCCCATTCGGGCGAGTACGGGTACGAGCTCATAACCGAGCCTCTCCCGCCGCGCGCCTACAGGGACCAGCGTCTCTGGACGGGGCTGCAGAACCTCTGCAACCCGTGGCTCCAGAGCTTCCAGTGCGAGGAGACGGGTCTCCACGTGCACGTCGGGCTCAACCAGTTCGAGACGTTCGACGGCATCCCGGTGAAGGCGCCCAACGACAGGCGCTCGGTCGGGAAGCTCCTGTCGGCCGTGATCTACTACTCGGTCCTCGACCAGGCGTTCGTCGACCGCGTCGCGCTCCGCAGGACGGGGCAGTACTGCGGCATGGCGGACATCCCGACGTTCACCGACGCCGCCACGTTCGTGAGGACGGGAAAGGCGACCGGGGCTTCCCTGGTGGACTACTGCGTCTCGGCGCTCATGGTGCGCCGGGGGAACATATCGCGGGACATAAGCGCGGCCATGCAGCTCGTCCACGACGGGAGCGCAGGCTGCATCTCGTGGATCGGCGACCAGTACCTGGCGTCGGGCCACGGGACTGAGATCAACCAGGAGCACCAGTACACCATAGAGTTCCGGCGGGCGAAGGGGACGATGCACGCATTGTCCATCCACCGCATCGTCGAGCTCATGACCAGCGTCGTCCGGTTCGCCGGAAAGTGCTGCCGCGAGCCGGACTTCACCGTGACGAGGGAGTCGTTCATGGACTGGCTCATAGAGACTACATCAAGCGAGGCTCTCAGGAACCTCGCGAAACAGACGAAAGGAGATTGACGCAATGTGTGTCATCTGCGCTGCCGCGAAGAAGCGGCTCATGAAGAGGGAGGAGGTGCTTGAGGCGATCAAGCACAACTCCGCGGGGTTCTTCGGCTTCACGCTGAAGAACGGTAAGAGGGAGACGATCCGCACCCTCGACGACAAGGAGTTCCTGGAGTTCTTCGACAAGAAGGTCGGCGACGACGATCTGTGGGTGATGCACGCCCGGATCCCGTCGCGCGGCGAGAAGTCGATCGACAACGTCCACGGATGGGAGGAGGATGGCATCATCTTCTGCCACAACATGACCCTGTCGTCGCTGGACGGGATGATGAAGTACGCGAACTGGGAGAAGACCGACAGCGAGTTCTTCTTCCGGCACGTGTTCATGCCGTTCTACCGCGGATGCGGCGAGAAGGCGTACGAGGACGGGAAGTTCTGCCCCGACCTGGACAACCTGGTCCGCCACTTCTGCGGCTCAACGAACAAGTTCATGTTCATCATGCCGGACAACCGGCTGGTGACGTACGGGGAATGGGTGACGGAGAAGGACAGGGTGGACAAGGACGGGAAGCCCACGTTCATCGCGAGCAACTACTCCTACAAGGTGTACGAGAGGACCTGGCCGGCAAGGACGGCCGGAGGCTACCACTACCCGTACGGGGCGTGGTCGGCCGACGCGGACGGCGACTGCGACGACGATGACGTCCCCGCGACGACGGTGGGCCGCGCGGCGTCCACGGCGGCGTCCGCGGACCAGAAACGCCACGAGGAGCTCGTGGAGCTGGTGGTGAAG
>CAJOQL010000128.1 GCA_905236935.1 uncultured Bacilli bacterium | reverse complement strand
GTACCAGATGCGGCAGCCCGCCGCCTGCAGGCGCGCGGCTATCGCCATGACTGCCGGAGCATCGGCGTGGGCATAGCTGAGGAAAATATAGGGTTCCGTCCCCTCATAGGGCTTGATCGTGTCCATGGCCGATCCTGCTTTCCTGCGTTTTTGAAGATTATACCATAATCCCTCTCGTTTGAAAAGTGCGCTTTACAAGGCGGGATTTTGCGCTATAATGGAGAAAAACGATGTTTTGGGAGGACGGATCATGCTTTCTGCCCTGCTTGATCGCGCCCGTCGGGACGAAGCGCTGTGGCTGCCGGAGCTGCGGGAGGCCTTCCGGGGTGACCCCGACGCGCGGCCGGTATTTCTGCGCCTGACGCTCCATGACGGGACACGGCGGGACTTTCCCTGTGCCCTGCCCCGCTGGGAGAGCGAGGAGGAGCACGGCTTTGTCGCTGAATTTCTGTATGCCTGCGTGTATAATATCCTCGCGGTATACAGCGGGCGGGAAATGCGCCTCTATTTTGATTCCGCCGATCCGGCGCTCTGCGCCCTCTATGACAGTCTCGACGCGGTGTTCCAGCTCCGGGCCGAAAAGCGGCGGGGCTACGGCAAGGTCATCAGCATCGCCGGGCGCATTGCGGCAAGCGACGGCGGCGGGGCTTTTCGCTTTACGCGGGCCGATCTCGCCGAATATGCCCCGCTGCCGGAGAGACCGACGCCGGAGAGACCTGCCCCGCTGGATGAACGGCTGCGGGAGCTCTGCCGCGAGGCGGGGACAAAGGGCCTCTGCGGCATCGACGTGGGCGGCACGGACATCAAGCTCGCCATTTCCGACGGGGAAAGGCTCATCTGCACGAAGGAATTTGACTGGAACCCGGCGGCTTATCCGACGGCGGAGGAGATCACCGGGCCGATCGTATGGCTCACGCGGCTCATGCGCGCCTGCCTCGCCGCGTCCCGCGTCTCCGTGCCTGAGCCGGTACGGGCGGCGCTCTCGGCGGCGCTCCGGAAGAGCGCGGCACTGGACGCCGTCAAAGACGCGGCAGAGCAGGCCGAGGCCGTGCTCGGCAAAGAAATCAACGTGCTCGACGGCGTTGGGCTGAGCTTTCCCGATATCGTCATCCACGACCGCATTCTCGGCGGCGAGACGCCGAAGACCGGCGGAATGCGCCGCTGCGCGGACGATTATGAACGGGAATTTGCAAAGCTCTCCGCTCTGCGGGATGTGTTGCTCGGCCTGTGCAAGCCGGGCGGGCGGGTGCGCATCGCAAACGACGGGAGCATGGCAGCCTTCACCGCCGCGGCTGAGCTTGCCCAGGCCGAAAACGCCGGGGAGCTCAGAAACGGCGTGATCGCCCACAGCCTGGGCACCGACCTCGGCACAGGCTGGCTCACGGCGGAGGGGACGATCCCCCCGCTGCCGCTGGAGATGTACGACGCCATCCTCGATCTCGGGAGCTACCGCTCCCGCGCCTTCCCGCCGGAGGATCTCAGAAGCACGCGCAACGAAAATTCCGGCCTGCCGGGGGCGCGGCGCTATATGGGCCAGGCCGCGGCCTATCGTCTCGCGCAAAAGAAGGATCCTGCGCTGCTCGAGGGCTTCACAGCGCAGGAGGACGGGCTTTTGACCGTCGCCGCCGCGCCCCGGGACATGCGCAAGGCGTGCCTTGAGCACCTGATGCAGCGCGCGGAGGGCGGCGATGCCGCCGCCTGCGCCATCTTCCGGGATATCGGCACGGCTCTCTCTGCCGCCGCGCGGGAGATGGATTATCTGCTGCACCCCGCCGCGCGCTCCCGCTTCCTCTTCGGGCGCTTTGTGAAGCGGCCCGCGGTCTTCCGCCTGCTGCAGGAGGGCTTTCAGAAGGGCGCTCCGGGCCTGCGGCTTCTCCCCTCGGACGAGGGGCTGGCATATACGCCGCTGATGCGTTCCCTGGCGGACACGCCGGGGGTGACGGTCGCCCAGTTCGGGCAGGCCGTGGGTTCGATCTATTTTGCCTTGACGTAAGGAGGACGCAAGATGAAACGCAGTGAAATCAACGCCGCGCTCCGGGAGATGGAGCAGATGATCCGGGAATACCGCTGCTTTCTGCCGGATTTCTGTCATTTCACCCCGGAAGAGTGGAAGACCAAGGGCCACGAATATGACGAGGTGCGCGACAATCTCCTGGGCTGGGATATCACAGACTACGGCCTCGGGAAATTTGACGAGGTGGGCTTTTCCCTCATCACCATCCGAAACGGCAACCTGAAAATGAAGGAGCGCTACCCCAAGCCCTACGCCGAAAAGCTCCTGTATCTCAGGGAGGGGCAGTACAGCCCCATGCACTTTCACTGGGCGAAGATGGAGGACATCATCAACCGCGGCGGC
>CAJOQL010000127.1 GCA_905236935.1 uncultured Bacilli bacterium | reverse complement strand
GCGACGGTCTCTGGACGACGGCCGGCAACTGGCAGGGCGGCGCGTCGCCGTTCGCGCTGTCCGGCGGCGTCGACCTTTCCGCAGCGGAGGGGACTCTGACGCTGGACGCCGCCGTCACCAACACGGCCCTCGTGTACGCGCCGTCCGGCGGCGGCGTGCTCACGAACAGTTCCGCCGCCGTTCTGTCGCTCGCCGCCGGCTCGGTCATCACGGTCGGCGCGGGTTCCACGCTCGTCCTTGACGGCGACGTGTGCCTGTTGGGCGGAAGCGTCTACAAGCGCGGCGGCGGCACGCTCGTGTTCGCGAAGCGGATGACGGCCGGAACGGTCGGCACGTACCCGACGGTCTACCTGCGCGTGCAGGAGGGACGGTGCGTCTTCGAGGGAGCGGTGAAGGACGTCTCCCTCTATTCGGGACTCTGGAGCGGCAGTGTGCTCACGGAGATTCCGGAGATCGTCTTCGGGCCGGAGAGCAGCCTTTCCGGCGTCACGTATTTGGCGGGTGTCACCAGCGACGCCAGCGTCGATCCCGCGCCTGGCAACGGCCTCATCACGCAGCTTGGGGGGAACATTAGCCCGTCCTCCGGCTGGGGAACCGCCGCCAGCATGGCGCAGGGACGCGCGGGACAGGTTGCTGCGACCGGCACCTACCACCTCGTGAGCGGCAACTTCGTCATTCCGTCCGGCAAGACCATGGCGCTGGCAGAGTACAACTCCTACGGCATATTCACGCAGGACGGCGGCGAAAGCCGCATCGCCACCATCGAGTACAACGACGGTACCCGTCGCGGCGAGGTCAACCTCAACGGAGGGCGGATGACGGTGAGCGCAGTTGGCAGGAACAACCAGATCCGGTTCAACTTCGCGGGCGGAACCTTCGCTCCGGCGGGCGGGACGCTCGCCATTCCCAATCCCTGGGCGCTCATCGGAAACGCGACGTTCGACACGCCCGAAGGCGCCACGCTGACGTTCACGCAAGTTCCGTCCGGATCGGGCGGCCTGTCCAAGGCAGGTGCCGGGACGCTGAATCTTTCCGGCGGTGTGACGCAGAGCAACGACGTGACGGTGGCGGAGGGCGCGCTGTCCGTCGGGGCGGGATCGGTGTTCGGCACGCTCGCGCTCGCGGCGGACGCGACGGTCAGCCTCGTCGGCGTCAGCACGGCGACGAACTTCACGCTGGCCGGCATGGCGCAGCCGGGGAACGGCGCCGTTTACTCGAAGGAGAACTGCCCGCAATTCATCACGGGCGACGGCGTGCTGCTGGTGGGCGGCGTTCCCGGCAAGTGGAACGGGGGCGCGGACGACGGCAAGTGGAGCAGCGCCGGCAACTGGTCGGGCAACATCATCCCGAACGGGGCGACGATGGACGTGGACCTGTCCGCCGCCGCAGGGACGCTTTCGTTCGACGCGGGCGCGGTCACCGTCGGCTCGCTCTCCTATGCGACGACCGGCGGCGCGGGGACGCTCACGAACGTCGCCCCGGTGGGCAGCGCGGAGAACGTGCTGAACATCGTCGACAAAGGCGTCGTCACGGTTGGCGAGGGCGAGACGCTCGTGCTGGACCATCCGCTCTGCATGTTGGGCCAGGACGCCTACAAGCGCGGCAAGGGAACGCTCGTCCTGCGGCAGGGGATGCGCGCCGCGTCCAGCCGCGCGACGCTGGACAACTACTTCAACATCGAGGAGGGGATGGTCGTCAACGAAGGCTGCGTCACGAACGTCATCCCCACGCCGGGCGCGGTCGACAGGAGCGATCCGGCAAACGTGCCGCAGTTCGTCAACCGCGACGGCGCGTCGCTCGTCGGCACCACGTTCGTCGACGCCATGCACGCGCGCGACAACCCGCCGAACCCCGGCAACGGACTATTCACGCAGGAGGGCGGGCTCGTGGAGCCGAACATCGCGAACTGGGTCACGCGGGGCATCGTCGGCTACGCGCCGGCCGGCGCTTCGGCCGGCGGCACGGGCACGTACCACCTGGTAAAAGGAACGTTGCGCATCCCGGCAGGCAAGGTGTTCCACATGGCGAGCAACAACGGGCATGGCGTATTCGTGCAGGACGGCGGACTGTTCGAGAACAACGGGACGTTTGGCATGGGCAACAGGTGCTCCGTGACGCTGAACGGCGGAACGATGCGGTTGACGACGGTCGAGAACCAGAAGCCGATCATATTCTCGGGCGGCGTGTTCCGTCCGTTGCCCGCCTCCTTCACGTTCGGCTCGTCGTTCGAGCTGACGGGAGACGGCGCGTTCGAGGTTGACGCGGGCAAGACGATGACTCTCAACGCCGCCAATCCCCTGCGCGGCAACGCGCCGCTGAACAAGGCCGGCGAAGGCGTCCTGGCCATCACGGGCACGGGAGCGGGCATGACGGGGCCGGTCAACGTCGATGCCGGCACGCTGCGCCTGGCGGGCGCCATGCCCAACGCCACGAACTTCAACGTGGCGGCGGGCGCGACGCTCGAGGTCGCCACGGGCACGGCCTCGTTCAACGCGCAGACCGTCCTGCGCGTGGCAAAGGACGGCAAGCTGAATCTCACCGGCACGGGAAGCGTCTCGGTCGACGCCCTGTGGCTGGAGGAGCGCCCGCAGTACGGCTTCGGCCGCCGGTACGGTTCGTCCAGCCATGCGGGCGAAGTGGACATCGTCGACGACAAGCATTTCGTCGGCACGGGCGTCCTCGTCGTCGCCGGCAAGTCCCTCGGCGCCGGCACGACGATCATACTCAGGTAACTATCCACCAATAGCCATGAAATTAACAAGTCCAT
>CAJOQL010000126.1 GCA_905236935.1 uncultured Bacilli bacterium | reverse complement strand
TTATAAAAAATAGTCGATTTAAAATCGACTATTTTTGTATATAATTTAATTTTTTATTATGATTATATAAAGATTGTAGATTAAATTGTAATTAATCATTTTTTTTATTTTAATATTTCTGTTTCTAAATATTCTGGAACTTCTGTATTCCAATTTAATTCATTTTTTATTTTTTTTGCTAATGCTTCACTTGATTGTATTTCTCCATGAGTTATAAATATTTTTTTTGGTTTACCAGGCATAGTTTTTAACCAATCTATTATTTCTTTAGAATCAGCGTGATCTGACATATTTGATAATTTTTCAACTTTTGCTCTTATGTGAACAATTTCACCGTGCATTTTAATATCTCTTTTACCTTCTTCTAAATCTCTTCCTCTTGTTCCTTCCGCTTGATAACCAGCAAAAATTATAGTACAATTTGGTTTAGGTCCATAATTTGCTATGTGATGTAAAACTCTACCACCAGTTGCCATACCACTAGCTGAAATAATTATAGCTGGATCTGGATAGTTAAAAATTCTTTTTGATTGCTCCCTTGTAATACAAAATTTTACAGATTTATAAATATCTTCATATTCTTCTTTTGATAACTTTCTTTCTTCTTCATAGTCATCGGCTAAAGTTGTCACTTTAATCGACATTGGACTATCAAGAAATACTGTAATGTCAGGTATTCTACCTTTATTTTTTAATTCATTTATGTAATATAATATTTTTTGAGTTCTACCAACGGAAAATGCTGGTATAATAACTTTTCCACCTTTCGCTATTGTTTTATTAATAATTTCAACAAGTTTTTCTTGTGGATCGATATCAGAATGTAATCTATCTCCATATGTAGATTCACAAACCATGTAATCAACTAATGGAATTTTATCTGGATCATGAATTATTGGAGAATTTGGTCTTCCTAGATCTCCAGAAAATAATATACTTTTATCTTGTGATTTTACAATAACACTACCAGCTCCTATAATATGTCCAGCTCTTATTATTTTAAAACTAATATCATCACTTATTTTAATTTCTTCATTAAAGTTTATAATTTTAAAATATCTAAATGTTGCTAATGCATCTTTTTGTGTATATAATGGTTTTGGATCTTTGTGTTTTGAATATTTATGTTTTTTAGCATATTTTGCATCTTCTTCTTGTAAAAAACCAGAATCTGGCAATAGTATTTTGCATAAATCATATGTTGCATCTGTGCAGTATATTTTTCCTTTAAAACCATCTTTAACTAACAATGGTAAATAACCGCTATGATCTAAATGAGCATGTGTTAAAATTACAGCATCTATATTGCGTGGATGAACTGGTAATGGATTCCAATTTCTTCTTCTTAAATCATATAAACCTTGAAATAGGCCGCAATCAACTAAAATTTTTGTTTTTCCTGATTCTAATAAATATTTTGAACCAGTAACTGTTTGTGTTCCTCCTAAAAATGATATTTGAAAATTATCAACACTTTTTTTTGGCGGTGCTCCAAATAAATCTCTAGAAAAATTATATTTGAGTTTTTCTAGCATTGATAAATTTTTATATTCTTTTAAATATTTTGCTTCTTTTCTTACCATAACTGTATATAATCACAACATGAAATTAATGTTAAATGAAAAATGTTAATTGTAAATAAAAAAATGTAAAAAATATAATATAATTTTTCTTGAAAAAATAAAAAACAGTTGTATTATTTTTCATATATTATATACAATAAATAAAATAAGGAAGAAAATGGCTACAAAAAACAACCCTAAAAATAAAGGTTTGTCTGGTGGTAAAAAATTTCATAATGGTAAGGAATTAGAGCCTATAAAATATATTGGTACATATGTTGGTCATGGAAAATACATGGCTGCAAAATATGTTAAAACAAATGATATTATATGCGATGATTCTGGTAAACCAATAGCATGGAATACTATACCAGTTTCGGAATCTTAATATTTGATAAAAATAATGAGGGGATATATGAGTAAAGATAAAATAATTTTTTCTTTTGAGGATAAGATATTATTTGTTATTTTGCTTTTTTTATGTATATTCCCTTTTCAGTTGAAGAATGCTTTTGCTACAGATACGAGTAATTATCTTCCAGTTTGTGATAATTGGAACGAATTAGTAAAAAAAGATGAAAGTTTTTTAAAATCTCAAGGTTATTGGGTTAATTATCCATTTAAACAAGATGGTGTTTCTAAAGAATGTTTACCTAGACAATATTGTTCAGATATTATAGAAGGTAGTCATGGTAGAAAAAAAGGATCTTTTTTGAAAGGTACTGATGGTCAGATTGAGTATCAAGAAGTTGATGTAAATGTTTGTATTTCAAAAGATTATAGTTGTAATCAAATTACAATAGATGCGTTTGATAAAACACCTGTTGCTGTAGATAATGATACTGGATTAGATGAAAATAGTGTTAATGGTGATGGTACTAATGATACCGGCAGTACAACTACTAATAGTAATGTTACCTTTGTTACTAATTTGTTCTGTGATGCTCCAAGTGAAGGTAAATATACAAGAGAAACATGTAGTGATTGTACTGGTTCTATAGAAAAT
>CAJOQL010000125.1 GCA_905236935.1 uncultured Bacilli bacterium | reverse complement strand
TTCTGCGCCGCCAGAACGTCACCAACGCCGTGTGCGTGGTGACGCGCTATTTCGGCGGGGTGCTGCTGGGCACGGGCGGGCTTCTGCGCGCCTATACCAAAAGTACCGCCGACGCACTCCAGGCCGCCGGGATCTCGGTGGTGCGCCGCTGGGTGGAGACGGAGCTTCCCTGCACCTACGCCCAGATGGAGCGCATGAAGCTGGAAGCTGCCGCCGCAGGCGGGATCGTCGCCGACGTGGAATACGGCGCGGATGTTACCTTGAAGGTCCTGGTGCCGGAGGAACAGAGCGAGAGCTTTGCCGCCAACATTTTCGACCAGAGCGCCGGGAGCGTCACGGTGAAGGTGACGGGCGAGAGCTTTCGCGCCGTGCCGCTGAGCGGGGGAGTGAAGGAATGAAAACAGCGCTCATCATGGAGGGCGGCGCCATGCGCGGGATGTTCACCTGCGGCGTGACGGATGTGTTCCTCGAGGAGAATATCACCTTTGATGCTGCCGCCGGGATCTCGGCGGGGGCCTGCTTCGGCTGCAACTTCAAATCCAGACAGGCTGGCCGCGCCATCCGCTACAACAAGCGCTACAGCCGGGACCCGCGCTTTTGCAGTATCAGATCATTGATCAAAACCGGCGACCTCTACGGCGCGGACTTCTGCTACCGGGAGCTGCCGGAGGTCCTGGACCCCTTTGACAACAAGACCTTTGCGGAAAACCCCCTGGACTTCTATGTCGGGGCGACCGACGTGGACACCGGGGAGATCCGCTACCACAGGTGCACCGACGGCGGGACGAAGGACCTTCTCTGGATGCGGGCCTCGGCTTCGATGCCGCTGGTATCCCGCATTGTGGAGGCGGACGGGTACCGCATGCTCGACGGCGGCATCGTGGACCCCGTGCCGTACCGGTACATGGAAAGCCTCGGCTGCGACCGCAATGTCTACATCCTCACCCAGCCGAAGGGATACCAGAAGGAAAAATCCTCTGCGCTGCCTCTCATACGCATTGCCCTGCGCAAAACGCCGAAGATCGTGGAGGCCATGGAGGTCCGCCATGAGGTCTATAACCGCCAGATGGCGGAGATCGCAGAAAAAGAAGCGCGCGGCGAGATCCTCGTGATCCGCCCGCCCGAGAGCCTCGGCATCAGCCGCACCGAGCATGACCCCAACGAGCTTGAGCGGGTCTATCAGACCGGCAGGCGCGAGGCGTATAAAATGCTGCCGAAGGTCAGAAATTTCCTCAAAGGATAAGGTGACAACATGAACGACGTGTCCTTTACCAACATCCGCTCCCTGCTGGTGGCGGTGGCCAAGGCTCTGAACCTCATCAACCCCGCCCTGGAAAACCACCATGAGCGCACGGCCTACTTCTCCTACTTCATCGGGCGGCAGCTTGGCCTGGAGACGGAAGAGCTGCACACCATTGTATACGCGGCCCTCCTGCACGATATCGGCTCCATCATTCTCGAGGAGCGGGTCTCCGTGGAGCAGATCGAGAGCAACGCCCGGGAATACGCCCGCATCGGCGCGGATATGATCCGGGACCTGCCCGACTTTGAGGAGATCGCCGCCGTCATCGAATACTGCCAGACGGACTGGGAAACCCTCGCCGAGGCGGCCGCGCGTCTGGACTGCCTGCAGGGCGCCCGCTGTTCTGCCGTCATCCATCTGGGTGACTTTGTCTCCACCTGTCTCAATCCCGACCGCCGTGTCCTCAGCCAGGTGCCGCGCATCTGCAGCCTTGTGGAACAGCACCGGGGCACGGAGTTCATGCCTGAGGCGGTGGACGCGCTTTTGCAGCTGAAGGACATCGAGATGATCTGGCTGGACGCGGCGCACAATCCTGATTTTTTGCTGGTTTTCACCGGGGATTTCCACCGGATCTCCCTGCAAAAGGCGGCGGAGCTGACCCGCCTCATGTCCCGCATCATCGACTACCGCTCTGCCTTCACCGCCATGCACTCGGCGGGCGTGGCGGCCACGGCGCGTGAGCTTGCAAAGCTCAGCGGCATGAGTGAAGATGACTGCCTCAAGATGGAGATCGCGGGGAACCTGCACGATGTGGGCAAGCTTGTGGTGCCGCGCGCCATCCTGGAGAAAAACGGCAAGCTCGACGATGAGGAGTTCAGCATCATCCGCGAGCATCCCTATTTCACGCGCCTCATCCTCATGGATATGGACGGCTTTGAGGACATCGCCAACTGGGCGGGCTTTCACCATGAGAAGCTCAACGGAAAGGGCTATCCCTTCCACTTCGGGCGGGAGTATCTGGACCTCGGCTCGCGCATCATGGCGGTGGCGGACATTTTCTCCGCCATCACCGAGGACCGGCCCTACCGCAAGGGCATGCCGCGCGAGAAGGTCATGGAGATCCTGCGCGAAAACGCGCAGCGCGAGGCCATCGACACAGAGCTCGTGGAGCTTCTGATCGCCCACTACGACGAGGTGGACGCGGCGAGAGCGGCCCAGTCCCGTGAGGCCGGGCGGCGGTACTATGACTCCATGGCTGCGAGAGAATAAAAAGCGACTGAGATGTGAGGCGTTTGCCCTGCATCTCAGTCGTTTTCGATATCCACCACGACCACCTTGACACCTTCGCGCCCGGCGTAGAGGATGGTGTTCATGGTGCCGCCGGGTCTGCCGTCGTAGCAGGCCAGCAGCAGGGAAGAGCGGTCCACCATGTAGCGGTTGCGGCGCATCATGCAGTCAGGCGTGTAGCCGTACTGCAAAACCGTCACCTTGTCGGCGCTGTCGATGAGACCGTTGTACCGCCGCCT
>CAJOQL010000124.1 GCA_905236935.1 uncultured Bacilli bacterium | reverse complement strand
CTACGGACGCAAGTGTCGTGGGTTTAAATCCTACCTGGGATACCAATAGTCAATGGGAGTCTAGCTGAGATGGATTAGCAAGGGTCTGAAAAGCCCTGGAGGAAGGATCGTTACCTTCGGCTCTCACCATGCGGGAGAAGCTCAACGGTAGAGCACTCGACTCATAATCGATTGGAAGCAGGTTCAACTCCTGTTTCCCGCACCAGTTAAAAAATATTAGTTTTGGAGGAAAAAATGACCGTACAGCAAGAAATTAAAACATACATGGATAGTTTACATGATTCATGGCAACGTACTAGTTTTATAGATAGACTAGACAATATTCGCAATATGACAGATAGAGAAGGTTTCCCCAGTGGCGCTAGCGATGTAATAACTTCTTTTATGTCTCTTAGTTCGGAACAACGTGATTCACTCATAGCGATGTTTCGTGTTCGTGATCAAGCTCTTGAGTGGGCACGAACTTCTGGTGATACAGATTCTATTATGAGTTTAGTAAATGATTTAACTGCATTAACCGAAAATAATGAATAATATTAAAATATAATAAATTTAATAGACACTGTTTAAATCTATTATAAAGCGGGTGTGGCACAACGACTGTCCACTGGTTTTGGGAACCAGCTTAGGCCTGTTCAATTCGGGTCACCCCGACCATGCGGGAGTAGTATAGCAGCAAATGCATGGAGCTAATAACTCTAGGATAGCAGGGGACAGCACCTGTCTCCTGTACCATTTTTATTATATGAGAGGTTGTGCATGGAACAAGTTGATGGATATATAAGTAAAATTTCTGTTGGTGGTAAAACATATGCTTTTAGATGTGAAATTGTAGAGGTATATCCTATAATTTGTCCTAAATGCGGTGCTTCATTTGAATTAAAATACGGTAGTGGTCAATGTGATCATTGCAGTACATATTATACAACTCAATTTAAACTGATTGAGCAATAGTAATATTTAAGTAAACTAGATAAGAAGTATATATAAAGGCGCATTAGATTAACGGATAGATCACTACGCTTTCATCGTAGAGATGAGGAGTTCAACTCTCCCATGCGCTACCAAATGCGGGTGTGGTGAAATTGGCAAACACGACGGACTCAAAATCCGTTGCCGCAAGGCTTGCGGGTCCGAGTCCCGCCATCCGTAGTTGCGAGAGTCAGAAACCTCCACGTGGTTCGCAATGGTTAATACTAATATCTGATATTTATATTTTTCCGTGGTGTAATTGGTAACACAAGAGTTTTTGGTGCTCTTATTCTACGTTCGAGTCGTAGCGGAAAAGGGTTCCTTAGTTAAGATAGGATAACATCGTGCTGATAACGCGGAGTGGGAGGGGCAGTACCTTCAGGAACCACCATAGACACTACCTCCAAAAGTGATGATACTTTTGTGTGCGGAGGTCATGAACCGCATATCTGGTAAAATCATAGATGGACTAATGACGCATAGCGGTGTTAGATGCATGGTTCTGATCATGACAGAAACGGTGGTGATGCTTGTGTAGCAAATCATCCTATGCGACCATATAAAAATATCAAGTAGCTCCTATCTTTTGGATGGAGCTATTGTTATTTATAAAGATTTTATATTAAGGAGTTGATATGAGACGAGGGACTACACCGACAATAACACTTACTGTATCTGGTGTTGATGGTACAGATTGTGATTTAACTAATAATGATCTTTATATTACTTTTCAAGAAAAAGCTAGCGCACAAGATAAAAATAAACGTACCGCACTTTATGGCTTTACAAAGCGTGAAACAGATGAAGGCGTAGAAGTGTCACATGAAGATTTGTCTACTATTATTAAAATAACTCTTACCCAAGCAGAAACATTAGGTTTTTCAGCTGGACGCACAGTCCAGGTTCAACTTAGATGTAAAGCTTTAGATATAGCGCAAGCAACAACAATTGAAGGGTTTAAAGTTGAAGAAATTCTTCTGGACGGTGAAATTTAATGAGTATAGAGATACAGCTAACAGCAGAAGTTAATCCTGAGTTATCTGTATCAATAAATAATAAGTCAGAGCTATCTATGTCAATACAAGATAATCATAATGTTGATTTATTATCTGTTGCTACAGTGGATCAAACAAAAACAATGGGTTTAGATTATGAACTATTAAGAAATAAACCTAAAATAGAGAATCATGAATTAATTGGAAATTCTACACTTGAAGATATAAGTGTACATGAATTAACTGCGGCTCAAGCTGCCGCGCTTTTTAATTAAGGGGGAATTTATATGGCTGGTTTTGCGGGAATAGCTGCGATTACAGAATTATGAGCTAAAACTAAGGCTTGATATGGACGTAAAATAGGGGCTACTACAACAGCGACAACAGTTAGCATTCAACTTAAAAATGAAACTGGAGACGTACTTGGTGATGCCGCGACTATTTCATCAGCTACAAGTACAACTGCTGGTGTAATGAGCGCAGATGATAAAAGTGCTTTAGATAGCATGGCTACTAAACTTTCAAATATTGAAGAAGGTGCTAATAAATATATTCATCCAACTGTAACTGCGACCACGCCCTCAGCAAAGAAAATTGGAAATGATAATCTTGGTCATGTTGTTTTAGGCAATGATCTTACTGCTAGTGATGTTGGCGCTGCTAATGCAGACCATTCTCATGGTAATATTACTTCTGATGGAGATATTACTATTAATACAACTATTACACCTGGAGATAGGCTTGTTATAAATAGCGAGGGTGCATCAAAAATTACAAATTCTTCTATTACTTTTGGAAATGAAACAACAACTTTTCTTCGTAATGATGGTACTTGAGGTACTCCGGCTGATACAAAAGTTACTAATACTCTTGATGCAACAGCAAAAGCTTATATCACTGGAACAACTTCTGCGGTAACCGCTACTGGAACGCAAGTATTTGATACAGATGTATATCTTGATACTGTTGCTGGAAAACTTCATGCTACAACATTTGATGGTTCTGGAGCCGCACTTACAGATTTAAATGGATCAAATATTTCTAGCGGAACTGTCTCTGCAGATTATCTACCAACTACTGCGATTAATAAAGGTGGCACAGGTGCTGTCAATGCGGCCGATGCTCGTACTAATTTAGATGTTTATAGTAAATCTGAAGTAGATAGTTTAGTAACGGGAGGCAGTAATTTCCAAGGTATGGTAGATGATAATGCTACTATTTCAAATAGCTCTTATAGAACTGGTTGATATTGGGTAGTTACAACCGCAGGAACTTATGTTGGTGAAAATTGTGAAATTGGAGATATGATTTATGCATTAGCAAATAAAACTAATGAATATTCTGTAGATGATTTTACCGTAGTTCAAAATAATTTAGTTGAAATGACTACGGCAGAAGTTGATGCTATCTGTGTATAAAGGAGTGGTAATATGAGTGTAGCAGGGACTTCTGCAATAACCGAATTATGAAATAAAATAAAATCAAAATTTGCAACAAAATCAGATGCAATCAAGTCTATTACAAGAGATGGGACGACCTTTACCGCTACTCGTGCTGATGATACTATTTTTACATTTACTCAACAAGATAATAACACCACTTATTCTTCAAAAGCTGCTGCTTCTGGCGGTACGGATGTATCATTAGTAACTACTGGTGAAAAATATACTTGAAATAATAAATCTAATCTTGCTCTTGGAACGACTTCAACGACTGCAGCAGCAGGTAATCATACTCATAGTTATTTACCTTTGAGCGGTGGTACATTAACAGGAGAGTTAATTCTTCAAAAAAATAAAATATGAGTTCAAGGTGGTTCAAACGCAGGAAATAATACTAATCGTTTAACAATTTCTTCTAGTGGGATGCCAAGTGATTTTCTTTATAACAGTAGTAAACGTGGTACTGCTATATATAGCAATGGCATATCTTTTGCAGATCCTTATAATGGAAACACTAATAATGATGCCGCATGAATTAGGCATATAGAAGAAACTGCTAATGCTGGAACACTAGAAATTGGTGTTGGTGATGATAATTTAAATGAATCAGTAGTTGTTCGTAGATACAATACTTCTGGAACCGTAGGAAAA
The DNA here is from genome assembly GCA_905236935.1 of uncultured Bacilli bacterium. Next base: position 564 of record CAJOQL010000124.1, on the reverse strand, counting down.
GAATTATATTTATTAGATGCTTCTGGTGACACGACTTTACCAGGAGCTTTAGTCTTAGGCCCGTCAGCCACATCAGATTCAATTGCATACAATAGCGTAGGCCCTAAAATTAAATTCGTAAATAGTACTAGTAACCAAATCGGTCAGCTTATTTTTTCTGATTATGATGCTGTAGATGGTACGGATAGCTTGACTTACATATCCAACCAAGGTAATTCGTTTCTTAGGTCCAATAATCTTAGAGCTACTACCGGTGATGTATACGCAGCTAAGAATGTTAGAGCGCTTGATGGAAAATTAATATCGACATATAACGGCAATACGGTGACTATCGGATCTGATAATGCATCCTATTGTCATATATACAATTCGGCTAATATACCTTTTATCTTTAATAAAGAAGTTTATTCGATGGCTCGTTTTAAACTATATGACAATGGAACAACTTATGACAAAGGTCAGATAGAATTTTATCCGCCTGCTAATAATAGTAATTATGGTGGTTTTATTGACTTCCATTACAATCAAAGCAGCGCAGATTATACGTCCCGCATTATAGAAAAT
>CAJOQL010000123.1 GCA_905236935.1 uncultured Bacilli bacterium | reverse complement strand
CAATGTTTTCATCATCGTACTTATTGGGCTTGGTAGGCGCCGGGGGTCCAGCCGGTAGCCGGACGGTCATTACCGAGGGCATCCTTGTCAATCGCGCCGATGGAATTGAGCCAGGTGTAGAAACCGGCAAAAGATTCGTCTCCTTCAGACCCGGTAACAGAGAACGCCGTATCGCCATCTCTGTTGATATGGTCGGATTTCAGGACATTGTTCTCCATCGCATCGTGCGACATAAACCCGCAGGTAAGCGCGCCGCTGTTGAGCGTTCCGTTCCATTTGAACACATTGTCGGCAAAAGAAGGATTGTCGATGCCGGCATACGCCACAGGGCCGTACTCGTTTGCTTCCGTAATAATGGTATTCGTCCCATTGGTAAAGAATGTACCGGCAGTCTCACTATAGACATTTCCTCCTTCCATATACAACCTCAACTCCGTACGCTTCGTACCGATGAAACCGACGGAGACACTGTTGGAAGCTGAGGTGTTGATGAACAGATTGTTGGCAAAGATAAACTGTTTGTAGCCCGTGTTCGTACTTTCATCTGCGCGCAGCCTGATCGCGTAAGCCTTATCACTCCCATTGTTTTCGAAAGCATCCACGATGGTGCAATTCGCCAAGATGGCGGAGCGATCCAAGGTAATACCGTTTCGCTTGGTATTGGAAACGCTGTTGTTGTATAAGGTACAATTGTACATAGCGAGGAGCCCCGCTTTGCGGTAATTTCTCAAGAGGGCGGAGCCTTGACCGGAAGTAACTGTAGCCACTTCATTTCCGGTAAAGAGACAGGCGTTGAAAAAGGCATAGGCCGGGGCGCTGTAATTATTGGCGCCGGAAAGTCTCACGCAGCCGTTCCGTTTATTCTCATAGTTGTTCCGGAAAATACAATGATCGGCATACACCGCACCTTCGACCAGGTTGATACAGGAACCACTCTCATAGACGTGCGTGGAACTTGTGTGGTTGGTGGCGTTATTTTCAAAAACACAGTCGGTCAGCCAGACTCTGGGAGCAGCCTTGGCACCCGAAGTTTTCTGTTTCAGATATAATGCCGCACCCAGATTGGTCGCGTGAATGTCCGTATTGTCCGCCGTCGCAACCGTGTTGTTCGCGTGAGCGAAAGTTATGCCGCTGATGCGGACACGCGCGCGATCGAAGACATTGAGAATGCCGTATTCGTCATTGCCGGAGAAGGTCGTGACATGGGTAGTGGGATCGGGCGTATCGCCGCCGGCAGCGGGATAGCCGCCTTTGATGTTGATGTTGGCATAGAGTGAACCGTTAGCCCCATTGAAATCGATGGTCAGACGATCGTTCGAAGCGTCTCCGAAGATGTATGTGCCGGCTCCGATATGGAAGGTCGTTCCCTTGAGTTTCCAAATCTGAGCGTAGCGGCCACATTTGACGATATTGTCGGAGGAAGGATCTCCGGCCACGATGCCGACCAGGCGCTTGAAGGTTTCGACATCTCCGGCGTTCTCCCAGGATTTGCCGTCCTTGGTCCCGGCACCGTTCTCCGTGATATAATAGTCGGTAACGAGTTTTTCATCCACCGTCCCGAGATTGTAGATATGGGAACGCTCGAAAGGCAGGCTGACGCCGACGAAAACAGCCGGCAGGTTCTTTTCACTCTTGCAGTCAATCGCGACACCGGCCGCTTGCGTACCGGGAAGGACGGGCATATAGCAGACCGTATTGGTCGCACCGGAAGGGAGGGCCTTGAATACGCGGGTGTAGGCTGTGGAGGTATATGGCTCAGCCGCATACACGACATTGCCGGAAGCATCCAGGGAGGCATTGACGGTACCCGTCAGCGGGGTGGCGTCCAGGCTGCATATCTTCATCACGTTGCCCCTTTCCGCCACGGTGAATTTCAACACGGAAACGATGTTCTTGAAGGCAAAGTTTTTCTCGGCTCCGCATTGGGCGATACAGATGCAGGCATTGGAGAAAGTATTGACCTCATCCGCGTCGCTCGCTTTGGTCGGGACCGCGAAATTTCCTTCCGCATCCACGGAGGAGTTCAGCGTCGCGGGATAGACCGCATAGAAGGTGGTCACTCCTTCCGGGACCGTGGCCGTGAACGTGGTTTCCGCACCGGCTTGGGTCGCCGTTCCGAGGGTGGAGGTCATCGTGGAAGTGCTCGGGTCCAGATAGAAAATCTTGATCTGGTCTCCAGCTTCCCAGGTGGGAACCTTCTGGTTGCCGGCACCGTCCTCGATCGTCATTCGGGTCGAGGCGGAGACGGGCGCCTCCAGCGAGGCGGAGAACAGTGTGGCATCGCCGGAAACTTCGGCTGCGGGAGCGGAGTTGTCTTCCGGAGCGATTTCGGTTTTTTGGCAGGCGGTGAAAGCGACGAACGCGACCGCAGCCATCATACAGAAAAGTTTTTGTGTTTTCATATATTTCATTTTTACCAGTTTACTTCTTCTTCATAATACGGTTCATTATTGCCGGCCGGCGAGAAACAGAGCGGCCGGATTTCCGTAAGACTCCTTTCCCGACAGAAAGGGGACTCGTACGGTACCTTGATAGGAGGGATGAAAGTCTGTGTTTTCATAGTATGCATTATTTGTTGTATCGAATGGCAAAATAACTGATGGCGTTTCCGTTTCCCGAGGCTTTCAACTCAGATTCATCGTAGTCGTAACCGGAACCGGCCGCCTTGCTGGTCGGACGCAAGCGGATATAGACCGCATCGTGTCCGAGCAACTCCAGCGGCAGGGGAAAATCCATCTGCTTGAAGCCCAGAGACTGGTTGATGAGCGTATTGGCGTCAATGCCCACATCGGGCACCACATAGTTGGCAATTAGGTGCCATTGGTCGTCCGCCTCTTCGGACATATCGCTCTGGAAGGACCATTCCGCCGCCCAGT
>CAJOQL010000122.1 GCA_905236935.1 uncultured Bacilli bacterium | reverse complement strand
GGCCAGCACCACGCCGAAGCAGTGGAACAGGGGTACACAGACGCAGAGCTTGTCGTCCTGCGTGAAGCCCATGTTCTCGCCGGTGAAGTAGCCGTCGTTGGCTATGTTGAAGTGGGTCAGCATGACGCCCTTGGGAAAGCCGGTGGTGCCGCTGGTGTACTGCATGTTGCACACGTCGTGGCACGTCACCTTACTCTTCACCTCATCCAACTTCTCGTCCTCTATATTCTGACCAAGCAGCAACAGCTCGGCAGTATTATACATGCCGCGATACTTCTCCATGCCTATGAACACCACATTCTTCATATAAGGGAAGCGCTCGCTGTTCAGATGGCCGCGCTCGCAGTTGCGCAGCTCGGGCAACATCTCGTAGGTCATGTCCACATAGTTGCAGTCCCAAGTGCCGTCGGTGATACAGAGCGTGTGCATGTCGGAGTCCTTGCACAGGTATTCCAGCTCGTTCTGCTTGTAGTTGGTGTTCACCGTCACCAGCACGGCACCAATCTTAGCGGTGGCATAGAGGAAGGTCAGCCAGTCGGGCACGTTGGTAGCCCAAATACCGACATTGGAGCCCTTGGTGACACCGATGGCGAGCAAGCCCTTGGCCAGGTTGTCTACACGCTCGTTGAACTGTGCCCACGTGAATCGCAGGTCGCGGTCTGAGTACACGATATACTCTTTGTCGGGTGTCGTCTCAGCCCAGTGCTCCAGCCATTGTCCCAGTGTACGCTCGGAAAGCGTGTAGCCCTCGCCATGGTTTTCCGCAGGGTAGACCCGCTGGCCCGTGCCGGCAGCCAAATTCTCATTTCTCATTTCTCGTTTCTCTTTTAAAAGGGGATATACACCAAAGCCAGAATCTGAGCAGCCTGGCCGCTGACGCCATGCACGTGGTGCATCACGATAGAGTCGTAGTAGATGCTGTCGCCGGCAGAGAGCTTATAGGTCTCCTTGCCATAGGCTATCTCCAGTTCGCCGCTCAACACATAGATAAACTCCTCGCCCTCGTGGGCCGACAGCTTGAAGTCTTTCGCCTCGTTGGCCTGCACTTCGATGACGAAAGGTTCCATGTGGCGACCGGCCTTCTCGCGGGCCAGTGCGTGATAGACCATGTTCTTACGGGCCTCGGCAGCTCCGTTGGAGAAGCTGATGGTGCTCTCTTTCTCACGGTCGGCCAAACGGCTGACCACGGGTCCCAGCTTGTCGCTGTCATCGAGGAAGGTTCCCAGTCTGACACCCAAAGCACGGGCAACCTTAATCAGAGGCCCCAGTGACGGCAGATTTTCATCGTTCTCTATCGAGAGGATCTGCTCGGCAGACAAGCCACTCCGTTCTGCCAGATCGTCGACAGTCAGTTTTTTTGATTCTCTGAATCCTTTTACCTTAAGTCCTACAATAGTGTGATGTTCGGTCATAAAACTTTCTCTATCTATTTTAGTTTACTTTACATTGTGGGTGCAAAAATACAAAAATACTAAGAGATTTGAAAAGATTTTCCATCTTTTTTGATGATTTGTATATTATATTGTAAGAAAATTCGTACCTTTGCAACCTAAAGAAAATAAAAACAACTTCCTGAAGAATGGAGAAACTGTCGCTGAAGCTTTACCTTATCGCATGTCTGCTCTTGATGAAATTGCATTTGTTCGCACAGGACGATGATGACGACGACATCATTTCAGCCTTCAGACACAATAGCGACAGCATGGACGACATGTCAGACCTTGTCACCCCTCACCTGCGTATCACCTTCTCCGACATCGTGAACGTGGCACTGGTGCTGTTGGCCTCCTACATCTTCGGAAAGATATGGAAAGGCTGCTCCTATCTGATTATAGCATTGGCCGTGGTTTTCTACATTCTGTCACGATAATAAAATCCATATTCATATCATGTCATACTTCTTTTCTTCTGAATCAGTGTCGGAAGGACATCCCGACAAAGTGGCCGACCAGATTAGCGACGCCCTTCTGGACCAGTTCCTGGCTTACGACGACAAGGCCCGTTGTGCCATCGAGACATTTGTCACCACCGGGCAGGTCGTCATCATGGGCGAAGTGCGCAGCGATGTATATATCGACCTGCAGACCATAGCGCGCAATACCATCAAAAAGATAGGCTACACAAAAGCTGAGTATCAGTTCGACGGCGACTCCTGTGGCATCATGACTGCCATCCATGAGCAGAGCCAAGACATTGCACGCGGCGTGGACAACAGCCTCGACCAGGGAGCCGGCGACCAGGGCATGATGTTCGGCTATGCCACCAACGAGACTGAGAGCTACATGCCCGTCAGCCTCGACCTGGCCCACCTCATCATGTCGACACTGGCAGAAATCAGAAAAGAAGGAAAACAGATGACATACCTTCGCCCCGACTCGAAGAGCCAGGTTACGGTTCAGTATAGCGACTCTGGCATTCCTGAGCGTATCGACACCATTGTCGTCTCTACCCAGCACGATGAGTTTGACGAGGACGAGAAGATGCTGGCACGCATCAAGGACGACGTCATCAACATCCTCATACCGAGGGTGAAGCAGGAGATACACTCGCAGAAGG
>CAJOQL010000121.1 GCA_905236935.1 uncultured Bacilli bacterium | reverse complement strand
CGAACCACCGTCGAAGCCGCCCGACAAAGGAGTAGAAAGAGCATTTCTGAAGTTAGCAGCATTACTTGAATAAGCCGCATAAAGAGCCTGATATTCACCACTAGAACCTCCGGTAGGCATTCTCCAGCCAGCAGGACAAAGATCTTCTGTAGCATCGCCAGTACCGCTACCTGAAGGATAACAATATGATCCAGCAGAAGCAGCACAGAAGTTATAATAGACACCAATCTTACCAGAACCAGCACCATAGCTTGTGGTAGTAGTATCTTTATAGGTAGTAACGACTTTTGGCTCATCATATTTATTGTCAGAAGAACTAGCCCAAGTAGTATTAACTCCTACGTTAGTGTACGGACTAGAGCCACCACCATTCTTGAAGTAAGTAAGGGTTTGGCTAGAAGCATTAGTGTTACCTATAAGAGTAGTAAGTGGTGTAGTAGTTGGGTCTAATCTAAGGTTATCAAGTAACCAACATTTACCATCAGCTAGTCTCTGAGCCTTATAAACCTGTCCATCACGAGCGTCTTTGACATTAATAGCACGAGAAGTGATACAATCACTCTCAGCCATTGTTTGTAAGATATATACAGGGTCCCATATAGCATATAAAGTAGCAGTATTTAATGAAGTTTGATCAATAGTGAAATTAGAACCAGCAGTGTAATAAATACCATGAGCTACGTTATGACAAGCTTGAGATGGATTTGCCGAACCATGCGGAAGTGGTACTGTGCACCAACCGCTAAAGACGTAGCCATCTCGTTCTGGTACTGCATTTGAGATATTAATGGTGGCGGCAAAAGTTTCTCCAGTTTGAGGATTTGGAGAAGGCATACTAGTAACTGTATCAGTAGTATTAGCATTATAGTTAATGGTATATGGTGTAGCATTAGCTGTTACAGTAAACACAAAAGTATTTTCATAAGTACCAGGAGCTTGGGTAGCATCTATTCTAGCACCCAAACCAATTGTATAACTATTATCATTAGCATTAGCGGTAGTAGTCTTATCAATAGTAGCCATAGTAGTAGAGGTTGGAGCTGGAAGATAATTGTTATTATTTGATGAATTATACTTACTTGGATTATAGCCCCATTCATTATTGTATGTTGCATCATTAGAAAAAGTGGAATCCGAAATACTAGATGTGATGGATGGAATAGTCTTAGAACTATCTGCCGTATTAATGAGGGCATTACTATTAGCAGTACTAGCTGCTATACCTAAGGTATAACCACCAGTATAAGTAGTCCTGACTGTAATAGTAGAGGAAGTAGAAGCAAAGGTACCGGAAGCACTAGGTAAAACGTCTAGAGAAATCGTGTCTGGGATGGAGATAGTAAGAGTGCCAGGTACGGCAGAAACACTGCCGTTATTTAATAACGATGCGGTAACGATTGCTAAGGCAAATAAACAAACAAAATAAGCGCCATGGTAGTGCCGGCACATGAAGCCTTTGTGAGGACCGGCACTACTATAGTGCCTATTCATGACTCTTTTATTCGTGTAATTATTCTTTGAAGATTTTCCCCACCGGTTCATGACCTTCATGTTTTACCTCTCGTTTTATTTAGTTATTTTTAGTATATAACTACTTATACTTTGTTGTCAATAGTTTGTGGTATAATTATCGACAATATGCATGAGAGTTGGAAACCGTTTTTAAAATCCGAATTTGAAAAACCCTATTTCAAAGAACTATCCAATTTTTTACATGAAGAATACGAGCATAAAACTATTTTCCCGCCTAAGGGCTTAGTTTTTCGAGCATTTAATACTGACCTAAATGACGTAAAAGTCGTAATACTGGGCCAGGACCCATATCATACGCCTGGGGCTGCTGAAGGCCTTGCTTTTTCAGTACCAAATTCACAGCCAATTCCACCTTCATTAATTAATATATATAAAGAAATTAATGACGATATTGGAAAGCATCAAAATCCGCGCGGTAGCTTGGCGGCTTGGCAAAAACAAGGTGTGCTGTTATTAAACACCGTGTTAACTGTAGAGGCGCATCGGCCGAAATCACACAGTGGTAAGGGCTGGGAAATATTTACTACCGCAACGATTGAATACTTAAATCGAACCAGGCCACACTTAGTTTTTATCCTGTGGGGAAGGGACGCACGTAACAAGAAATCATTAATCGATACATCAAAACACTTAGTGCTTGAATCGGCGCATCCGTCGCCACTTTCGGCCTATAATGGATTTTTTGGCAGTAAGCCGTTTTCGAAATGCAATCAATTCCTAGT
>CAJOQL010000120.1 GCA_905236935.1 uncultured Bacilli bacterium | reverse complement strand
TAGATTCCACCGGTTGAGCTTAGTCGAATAATGCCACCATCGTCTATAATATTAACGCCAGTTGTAATCATACCATTTTGGGCAGTTATTCCCTCTTCGCCAACTTCCATTTGAATCGTTCCGTCATTGCTGGCATCAAGCGCTGATCCGATGGATTGCGATTCATAGTATGATAAAGAGTCATTGCCAATAGCGGTAATTCCTCCTTTGCCTACGGTCTGGGTTGCCATGCCTCCATTTGCCCCAATATATGTACCTATTGCCCATGTGGCGTCTGTAGCTGTTACGCCTTCTTCTCCGATAGTAGCTTCAATTACGCCGTCATCCTGAACAACCAAGGCCGTACCGTATGCTTGGGAATAATCGTTTTCACCGGTTATGGTTGCCTTTACTCCATCTGCGTTTATTCTGAGTGTTCCATTTCCTACACCGTCCACCTCTTGTCCCCAAATCGGATCAAGTGTTGTAATGCCTCCAACCATGCTCTTACCTTCAGCAGAAACCGTTCCTTTAGCATTGATTTCCATCTCTCCGCCGGATACAACTGTATAAATACCAGCTGCATTTTCTGCTTCAGCAGTTATATTGCCATTTTCAAGTGTGATTTTGGCGGATGTGTCTCCATTCTCAGGATCGATATCTGCAACAAAGGCAATAATACCAGCAGCTACACTGTTATCACCAGTAGCAGTGGCCTTTATATCGCCTTCAGTTATTGTCGCTGCAGCATTGGCATTTCCCTGAGCTTCGTCTGACTGGAAAACAGTGAGTTCAATACCAGTAGCTTCGCTGTTCTCGCCGATGGCCTCTGCAACAACATCACCTTCGGTTATTGCTACTTCAGCTTTGGCATTACCAGTTCCGCCTTCACCTTCTATTTTTACATTAACAGCTGTAGCATCAGGATGATAATCTCCCTCGGCTTTACTGAATACGGCGACAGATTTCCCGTTATCTTCAGATGCTGCATCATTGGCATTGTTTACAGTAACAGCACCAACTGCATCACCCTCACCCTCTACAGTAGATACGTTAACCTCAATACCGGTGGATGAGTTTTCAGATTCTGCAGTAACTTTTCCGCCAACTGTTGCACTCGATTCCGCTTTACCATCAGCAACCGCTTCAACATCAATACCTGTTGAATGATCGTCAGTAATAACATCTACATCCCCGCTAACTTCAGCGGTGGCAGTTGCATCGCCTGTACCGGAAGATTGAGCGGACACGTCTAAACCGGTGCCTGCGTACTCTGTTTTTACAGACACGTTACCATCTGTAGACCCTGACGCGGTTGCGTCGCCCTCACCAGTATTCTCAGCGGATACAACCATACCAGTAGCATTTGTATCAACTGGCTCCACTGATATGCCTTCACCTGCGGTGACAGACGCTTCAGCATTACCGGTATCTTCAGAAGTGGCTTTTGCTATTACACCGGCAGCATCGGATTTGCCTTCTGAAGCTACATTAACTTCTCCGCCAACTGATGTTGTTGCTGTTGCGTCACCGGCATCCGTTGTGTTTGCTTTAGCCACGGCACCTTGTGCTCTATATGACTCATCATCGCCATATCCGCCCTCACTACCGGCTTGAACAGAAACATCGCCTTCTTTGACCGTTGTGGTCGCAGTTGCATCTCCTTCGCCATTTGAAGTGGCTTCAGACTTCGCACCGATAACGTAGGACCCTGTGTCAGCGTTGTCAGTCGCGCTCACATCGCCTTCGGTTACGGTAGCATTTGCTGTTGCAGACTGTTCATTGTTTGTTACAGCCTCGGCATCGACAGCAATGACAGTTCTGTTTCCACCGGATGGGTCGGTATCCGCGGAAACATTATCTGTAATGGTAGCCTCTGCGACCGTTTCTTTTTCACCGTTATAAGTATCGGATACAGTGGCTTCAGCTTTTTCGGCTTCATAGATTGCGTCCATGGAACCGTTTATGATTACAGATGCATTGCCTCCATCCTCAGCCGACACTGATACACCGGGCTGATTTACACCATAGT
>CAJOQL010000119.1 GCA_905236935.1 uncultured Bacilli bacterium | reverse complement strand
TGAGCTTTGCCGTAGAAAGCTTCGCACAGGCGGCATTTTGATACTTGAAACGCCGAATCCGGCGGTTTCATATACTATGACTGCGAACTTTTACGTTGATCCTACCCATATACGTCCCGTGCATCCGAACTGGTTAAAATACCTGCTCGAGCACAGCGGCTTCAATGAAGTCAAAATAGACTATCAGGACTACTCCGTTATCTGGGAAGGGGCTCAGCCTTATACAGTTGTTGAGGAAAATCAGGCAGACGCAAACAGAAGAGTGGATTTCCTGAACAGAATGCTTTTTGGTCCGACAGACTTCGCTTGTATCGCTAAAAAGATTAAATAATTTGTTGCTTGGGGTGAATTAGGTGAACCATTACAGAATCGCACTCTTTACACCGCTGCATCCGCTGAAATCCGGTATTTCAGACTATATTGAGGAGATGCTTCCATATCTCAGACAATCCTTCGGGGATAAGTATACCATAGATATTTTTGTAGATGGCTTTGAGCCTGACAGCCAGTATATAAAAGATAATTATAAGATACTGGAAATGGATGACTTCGAGGCCTGCCGCGATAATTATGATCTCGTTATTTATCAGATGGGTAATAATAATTTCCATCTTAAAATAATGGACTACGCTATGCGCTATCCCGGTCTGCTCGTTATGCACGATTTTGCCATTCATCATCTTGTTGCGTACTATTACCTGGATCGCATGAAAAGCGATACGGCATATTTTCAGGCGGTTGAAGATAATCACGGTCAGGCGGCGAGAGATATTGCCTATCAAAGAGCGGCAAAGGGTGAGCTTGGACTTTGGGAAACTGACGCAATAGATTATCCGATGAACCGCGTTTTGGTGCAGCGATCGCTTGGAGCTATCATTTTTTCCGAATTTTCAAAACAGCGATTATTGAAATACGGAGATCACGTTCCTATACATCGCGTATATCTGCATTGCAGCGGTAAGGCACGGAGAATAACTCCGGATGAAAAGGAAAAGGCGTGCAAAAAGCTTGGAGTCAAGCTTGAGAAAGGCGAAAGGCTTATCTGTGTTTTCGGCTTTATCGGCAGGGCAAAGCGCCCATACAGCATCCTTGAAGCCGCAAGAAGGCTCAGGGAAGCCGGAGAGAAATTCCGAATTGTCTATGTAGGGCAGCTTCAGGATGATTGCAAGGATCTTCCTGGCAGGATCAGAGATGAGGGACTTAAAGGCATCGCCTCAATTACCGGATTTACAACGGCAGAGGAATTCGACCTTTATGTTCAGGCGGCGGATATTTGCATCTCTCTGCGCTATCCTACCATGGGTGAAACATCAGGTGTGCTGATGCGGGCTCTGCGCTACGGAAAGCCATCGATAGTCACAGATATCGGAACATTCTGCGAATTCCCTGACGATACTGTAATTAAAATCGGGCATGGTGATACTGAAGTTGATGAACTGACTTATGAGCTTAAGCGCCTTCTGAGTGATGATGATCTGAATGAGTCGCTCGCTTCAAACGGCGTAAAATATGCGGAGGAGCACCTTGAGCCGCAAAAAACGGCTCAGAGCTTCGTCGATTTTGCGAAGGAGCTTATTGCTTTTGAGAAAATCCGCAAGAATCCCGAATACATAGCAGCGCGGGATGAACTGCTGAAAGCTGTTCCGGAGGATGACCGGACGATTGAAAGATATGCCCGTAAGCTTTCCGATATGTTCAAAGAAAGTGAGGAAATTCTATGATCATAGCGCAAACTCCGTTCCGTATGAGCTTTTTCGGCGGTGGAACAGATATGGAGAGCTTCTTCCGTGAAAACGGCGGAGCCGTTCTTTCGACCACGTTCGACAAGTATTGCTATGTAACAGTCAGGCATTTGCCGAGATTTTTTGACTATTCTACAGATTTGACTTATTCGCGTTCTGAGCGAGTCAATTCTGTTGACGAAATAGCGCATCCGGCTATCAGAAACGCTATGAAGATGCTTGATATGCACGAGCTGAGGCTCACTTATGACTCCGATCTTCCGGCGCGTTCCGGGTTGGGGACAAGCAGCTCCTTTGCTGTAGGAATGCTGAATGCGTTCTATGCCCTTAAGGGGAAGTACGCCTCAAAAAAGAAGCTCGCGGAGGACGCTATCTATCTTGAGAGAGTCCTTTGTAATGAAGCGGGCGGCTGGCAGGATCAGATAGCGGCGGCTTACGGCGGATTGAACAGGATAAACTTCGGCGCTGATGGATTTGAGGTTTTGCCGATCATAATCTCTCCGGAGCGCAAGGAATGTCTTAATGATAATCTTATGTTGTTCTTCACCGGCTTTACGAGATTTTCATCGGATGTTCAGAAAGCAAATGACTCTGATAAACGGGACAAGACTGCGGAAAAGAAGCAAATGCTCGCGCTTGTGGATATTGCTGAGCGAATTCTTGAGGATAAGACATCGAATTTAGACGATTTCGGACGCCTTTTGGATGAAACCTGGAAGCTGAAACGCAGAACAGGCTCCTCTGTCAGCACAGATAACATTGATGAACTGTATTCAAAGGGTATCAATGCCGGCGCACTGGGGGGAAAGCTTCTCGGTGCCGGAGGAGGCGGATTTCTGCTTTTCTATGTTACCCCGGATAAACAGGAAGCTGTAAAGCGCGCGATGAGTAATCTTCTATATATACCGTT
>CAJOQL010000118.1 GCA_905236935.1 uncultured Bacilli bacterium | reverse complement strand
TAAGCTCCCACAGCATCTGCGCTCGGCACTCGGAATTCCTCACCCTTCCGTTGCTGCTTGACACTACCTTGAGGCGGCTTTCCCAGATTTCATGCCGCTTTGCAGCCACTTTTTATGTGGGAAGTTTTAGTCTTTTAATGCTTATGAATAAAGTGCCGACTTTTATTATACAGGATCCGTATACGCCTGCGTATCTTCATATTCCAATCATTCCCAACATCGGGTGTCGGCCCGGCGCTATCACCCAATGACGCCGCTTCCTGTTGGCACGCATCGACGAAAGCGGCGTAGTCCTTGCAAGCGTCCTTGCCGCGTTTGATGTCGTCAAGTACCTTGGCGATGGAGACAACGGCATACTTGTCTCCATTGAGGTGACGCTTTGCCGGATTCGGCTCTCTCCATTCATCTGGCGTGGAGCCAAATTCCTCGGTGAAATTGCGCCATACCGTTTGTGACTTGTATGCTTCCAGGAGCCGATCGCCCATCAGCATCTCGCTGGTCTTTGAGGCGTCACCCGGCAGACGTGGATCTGGGACATCTATGGCTTGCCAGGTCGAGGGGATTTGGAGCGCCGTTGGACGCGCAGGCGCCTTTCTTGGGTATCGCTCGTTCAACGCCCTTGCCCTCTGTAAGGTCTCTTCTGGTATGTACCTGCCTCTATCAAAGGGAATTGATGCCAGGCTCCCGTGATACCGCGTATACACGAGCGCGCATATAAGCTGGGGATGACTGCCATCAAGGGGTGCGCGGAGCTTGAGCATAAGCGGGTCAAGCAACGGCGTCTGTATGCACTGTCCGAATAGGGTACGCCTTGCTGCCTCCATGCCGAAATGCGCGCGATTCCTCGTCTCCATGTAATACCGTTGCCCGTCAATGCCCTTCCTGCCGACATCTCCACCCGTCTGCCTGAGCATCGTCTCGATACCGGCGAAACTTCGAGAAATAATCGATTCGAGGCCCTGCCGAAAACGTTTATCACGCGACCACGGATGAAGCGCCCTCAGCCTTTTCAGATCGCGCTTGATGAGCGTGCTGCAGCTATAGCCATCCCAGTAATAACGGCTCATCTCACCACCGGAGCCTTTGAAGATCATTTGCCAGGAGCTGGGGAGTTGGGTGGATTGCTCGCGAATCCTGCTTGCAAAGAAGAGCGAAGAAAGCGCTCTTTCAGCATAGGGCTCGATGGGAGGAAGGGAATGCGCAGCCATCGGTTCCGGCTCTGCGTTCAACCGGAACCCGAACTCTTGCGCAAGGTGATTCGCGATGCGATAGTCCTCCTCCAATGTGGGGATGGAGCTGAACACGATGCTGGAGAGGTCAACCCCCGCGCTCAACACGGGCGCCAGGACCATGCGCGTGTCGAAGCCGCCGCTGATATCGACCATGAGCTCTCCCGCCCACGACTCCACGGCTCCGCGCACAAGCGACGCCCACTTGTCATGCCACGTATCCAGAATCAGCAGGCCCTCTTCGGAATCGATGGGAACCGTCTTTTCTTCGAGATGCCTCAGGCTGAACGACAGCTCTGCGGTCCCTGCATCGATATGCAGCCGGGCGCGCCGGTCCAGCCACGAAATCTCGTTGATGATGGTCTCCCCATACACCGTCACGCAGCAGTCCTCTGCAAGCAGCGCGAGCGCGTAATCCTTATTGAAGCTGAGCTCGAACCTGGTCTTGAGGTAATCGAGCAGATGGTTGAAGCTGTTCGAAAGCGCCCAGTAGCTCCCCTTGCGAAATAGGAAGAGCCCAAAGCATCCTGTGGAATCCTGCGTTATCTCGATTCCCGCCTGGCTTCGTCTGACCAGAACCCACGGTCCGGTTGCGTCGGCGATATCCCTGCTATCAGGAGGGACCTGGGTGAACATGCCCGCCTCTGTTGTATAAAAGCCGTAGAGGCGCGTTTGAATCGAATCGATATGCTCGGAATCGAAGATGAAATGGATGGGGTTGTTAATCACGAGCCGACTCCCTTCATGGTATTGTCATTAACTGCCTTAATGCTCCTGCATTATATCACAATATTACTGCTTTTCCAAACTGTTTTTCCTGATAATCATGACTTCCGGTAATCATATTAATTGCTGCAATTTGCGCCGGCCGATGGCCGCTGGTGCGTCATTCCGGCGGCCATCTGACAATACATGAAAGCGTCCTTTTTCTAAGGCAACACCGCACAATCCGTCTTCGGCGCCTTCTGGAAAATTTGTGCTCTGGTTTTGTCACTTTTTCTTGAAATACACAAAG
>CAJOQL010000117.1 GCA_905236935.1 uncultured Bacilli bacterium | reverse complement strand
TGAATACGAGATGAATAAACAGGGTGAGTTTATCAGCGCATACCCTGATAAAAACAACCATTCCATTGACGCTGTGCGGTATGGTATGAACGACGAAATCAGGCAGCATTATGAGGCGAGCAGCTACTCGACAACTATCAATATCTGAGGTGGTACGAAAATGAACGAGCTGGAAAAAGCAATAAGCATTGATGACAAAAACAAGAGGCTTGTCAGGAATGCCTTTTACGGCAGCGGCGGCTTCAATGACGGCAAATATCTGTGCCGTTACGAACGTGAGACGGAAGCCAACTATAACACCCGCAGGGACCTGGCCTATTACTTCAATTACACCAAGCCGATTGTGGAAGGAGCTGTCGACCCTGTGTTCCGGGAATATCCCACCCGGATTGCGGAACACGATGACGAACGCTGGAATCAGTTCCTGCTCGACGTTGACGGAAAAGGCACTCCCATTGATAAATTCATGGCAGAGGCCGCGCTGGAGGCCAAGCTGGACGGCAGCATATTCATAATGGTGGACAACGCAACAGAAAGCACAGCTATCAACCTGGAGGAATCTATTGCCAACCGGGAGTTCCCCTACCTGTACACACTCAGCGGCAGCGATGTGACCAACTATGTCAGGGACAGGCGCGGACGCCTTATCCTGATAGAGTACATTATCAAATATGACACTGTTGAGGACGGCCATGCCAAGAGAATCTCTGAAAAGTGGAAATGGACAGAACAGGAGTGGAAAGTAATCCGGGAAGGCGTTGAGTTTACAGGCCCAAACAACATTGGAGTAATCCCTGTTGTTCCCCTTGTGGGCGCCGTGGTGGACAAGACCACTTCCGACCCCTTGCGGCCCATGTCAGACTTTGTGCAGATTGCGAAAGCCAACCGGGCTGTGTATAACGCCTGCAGTGAGTTGCGGCAGCGCAATAGATCGCAGGCTTTTTCTATGCTTACCTACCCGGTGCCGGACGATGACAACCCCAAGAATTACAAGGAAATCATCTCCGGCCATGACAACGCGCTGCTGTACAAAGGCGGCACGCCGCCGTCATGGATAACGCCTGACCAGGCCCCTTCCGATATGCTGAAAAATGAGATTCAGATGATTGTCGAGGGCATATACCGCATGGCTGAGCGGGCCAGCGTGACCGGCGTACAGACACAGACAAGCGGGATTGCCAAGGAGTGGGACAACTTCACTCGTATGCAATCTATATCAGCGTTCTCCAAGGTTTGCCAGCAGGCCGAGCAGACAATAGCTGATATCTTCGGCCTGTATATCCAAAAAGACCTGGACGTGAACGTTGTCTATGCCAAGGACTTCGGCATCACTGACACCAAGGCTGAATTGGACAAGATTACAGCCGCGTTGGAACTCAACATCGGCGGCAAGTTTGATACCGAGGCCAAGAAAGATGTGGCGCGGCTGGTGATGAAAGACAGAGATGACGAGGACATCAAGGAAATCATTGACGACATTGACAAACGCGCTGAGGACATGGACTACTCAGAGGGTGAGGAATAGTGAGACAGGACGAGTTCACCAAAAGCCTCAAGGGTATTTTGGGCTCATACGGCACAGAGTACAGCGAGATTGCCGGAAAGCTTACCCGGAAGATTTTTGAATATATGCAGGCCGGGGACAGCGTGGCGCGGGCCTACAAAAAGGCCATAAAGGAGATTCCCTTTGGAAAGCTCAACGCCTCCGCTGTTGAGGACGCTGTGTATGAGGCCGCGCTGAAAGGCTACGGAATTACCGCGCCGGAGGTGTTCGCTGGCGTGGAAGGCGAAACCGCACTCCGGCACAGCCTTATGGAAGTGGCCTGGCACAAGGACGGCATGAAACTGTCAACCCGGCTTCATGGCGTGGATAATGTGCTTCGGAACAACATAAAGGACACCGTCCAGCGTTCCCTCAACGCCTACAAGACGATACAGCAGACGGCCAAGGCCCTGTATGACGGCTACGGCAACCCGGAGGACGTCCTTGACGAGGCCAGGCTTCCGAAATATCTTGAGAAGGTCAAGAGCCTTGCTGTAAAGCTGTATTCAGGAGATGTGGAAGCGGCAAAGAAGTCTGATATTTACAGGGCCGCCGTCCACGATCTAAACAAGTTGAAGACACCCGGAATGCGGGCCGCCTATAACGATGTTGTGGAAGCGGCCACAGGCAACAGCAAGGGCGCGGAACGCAAAGCCCGGAAGATGACCAAGCTGGGAGCGAACCAAGAGGAAGTTGACAAGATGCTCGCTGCGGAGCGGGAAAAGGCATTAGAAAAAGCTTTGGACGTAGCGGCACAGGAAAAGACACGTTACTATGCGGAGCGG
>CAJOQL010000116.1 GCA_905236935.1 uncultured Bacilli bacterium | reverse complement strand
TATGTTCTTTGGGGAATTAGCTCAGTTGGCTAGAGCATCTGCCTTGCACGCAGAGGGTCAAGGGTTCGAGTCCCTTATTCTCCACCAAATTGAATATAAAGCCTTTAATTAAGGGCTTTTTTTATATAAAATTTTAGATAAAAAAATATAAGTATTTAAAAAAACTGCTATCATGGCAGTTTTAATAGTTTCTTACTTGTAAATACCAAGTATTTTTAACATCTAAACTTGTAGATTTTGGCATTGGATTAGGTAAATCAAATTTTACCACAAATGGTAGTTTGAAAGAAATTCCAAAGACCATAGCTGTCCCACTAGTTAAACTTTTTATCTTCTCAATCTTATCTCCGGTAAAGTTACTAGTGATATTACTAACTATTTTTAAGTCATTAGGATAAAACATTCTAAAAACAATAAAGTTTGAACATTGCGATAAAACTGTTGAAGATAGTTCTGAAGGCCTTTGGGTTATTAGTCCTAAAATAATGCCATACTTTCTCCCCTCTTTAGTAATACGTTCAAATACATTATATCCTAGAACATTAACATCATTATCATTTTGAACATATCTATGTGCTTCTTCTAAAATAATATGAATTGGGTATGATGCCCTAACTTGTAAATTAGCAGTATAATCAAAAAATAATTTAGTATATATTTTAGTTAAAACTTTAGCAAATCTATCATCAACATAATTTAAATTCATATTAACTATTTGAACTTTACCATGAGCACCATTAAATAGTTTTTGAATGTATTCTCCTTTAGAAATTCTTCTATTTCCAGGATCAAAGAATTTTTTATTATCCCCATTTATAATTTGTTGTAACCTTGTCTTTAACTGACTATACTCATCATATATTTTTTCGCTTTTAAATGCGCCTTCACTAATAAGAGCAAATTCTAAAGCATAATATAAATCATCTAAACTATATACAATTGATTTATCTACATTAACAGTTGATAAATTTAATTTTTGGAATTTTTCTAAATAATCAATTAAATACTGAACAGCATTCATTTTTCCTTGATTATCTATATTTAAACACTGTCTAATCGAACGAATATAACCAGGTTGCACTATTGGAGTTTGCAAATTAATATCTCTAGTATTATATCTAGTTAAAATAGCTACAACTTGATCTCTTATTTGTCCTGGATTTCTACCACTTGATAAAAGTTCTAAAATAGCTTCTGCTATAATATCATTTTTATAATTAACCATGGTAGTTGTTTGACCTTTAAAAATATAAACTAATTTTAAAGTTTTTTCTAAAATTGGTAATTGAGAAGCTGATTCTACATTCAATAAGAGTGCTAAATCATCTACTTCTAAAAAGTAAGCTGGAAAATTAATTATATTTCCACTATCAGCTGTATTAGTTGTGTAATATTTATAACCTAAATTTTGAATATTATTAATTGGTGATAAAGCATTATGATATTCTCCATATGCATCAAACATTACTATATGAGCATTTAAAGGCATCATTCCATTATTTTGCATAAAAATATTTTGTAATAGCCTTGCTACACCACATGATTTACCAGAGCCAGTATTACCTAAAATGGCAAAGTGATTAGCAAAGAAATTATTAACATCAGTTGTTATATTATAATTATCGTAAGTTACTGATTTTCCAATATACAAATTATTATAATCCTCTATATCTTGATTACCTAATAAAAGTTCTAATTCACTTTTATATATAACCCTTGGTTTAGAATTAAAATTAGGCTTTTTAAAAACATTAGATACAAATACATCATTTTTAATTTCACCTACTAAAATAACTTTTATAGTTTGTTCATTCATATTTACAATTTCACCAACTACCGACCTATTATTTTCAGGAAATATAACATGAAAATTTAAATAATTAACATCTAATTTATGTGACGCATTTTCAATTAGAATAAAATCTTCTTCTATACTTAATATTTTTCCAAACATATATATATCACCTATTCTCATAAAGATTTTATCATAAATAAAAAAAGAGGTAAACCCTCTTATTAAATTAAAATATTTCCAATAATTATTGCTAATAAAATAAACAATACTAAAACAATAAATGCTTCTTTACCAATACTTTGATTTTTTGAATCTTGATTCATAATACCTCCTTTAAATAATTGCAGCTCCAACTATAATCACTAAAAGAATAAATAATACTAGTATAAATGCAGCTCCACTTATACCATTATTTGTATTTCCACAACCGTGCATGTCATAACCTCCTTTTCGTATTCTCATTTTATTGTACGCAAAAACTTTGATTTGTGTTCTTGTATTTTAACTATATTGTTGTTATAATAAATTTTATGGAGGGTAAGATGAAAAAGAAAATATTATTAAGTTTATTAATTTTAGGCTTTGCAGCAGGTTGTGGTAAAGTTCCTAAATTAGCTAATGGAGAGGAAGCTGTTGTATCGTTTAAAAAAGAAGAATCAGCTATAAGTGCTACTGATTTATATAACAATATAAAGAAGAAATATGCACTAGCATCTTTAGTAGATATGATTGATACAAAGATATTGTTAGAAAAATATCCTGATAAGGATAAAGATGCAACTAAAGACGCAGAAAGTCAAATTGAATCTGTAAAAAAATATTATGTAGATGAAAATGGCAAATATGATGAGAGCAAGTTGCTTACTGCTTTAAAACAATTCTATGGTATTGATAATATTAATGAATTTAAAGAAATGTTAAAACTTTCTTATTATCGTGATATCGCAGTTACTGACTATTCTAAAGAAAGCGTTACTGATAAAGATATTAAAAAGTATTACGATGATGAAATAGTTGGTGATATTTCAGCAAAACATATTCTAATTAGTCCAAAAACTACTGATGATATGACTGATGAAGATAAGAAAAAAGCTGAAGAAGATGCACTTAAAACTGCTAAAGAAGTTATCACTAAGTTAAATAAAGGCGAAAAATTTGATGACCTTGCTAAAGAGTATTCACAAGATGAATCTAATAAAAATAATGGTGGCGATTTAGGATACTTTAATAAAGGCGCAATGGTTGAAGAATTTGAAAAAGCAGCTTATGCACTAAAATTAAACGCTTATACTAAGGAACCAGTTAAGACTAAATTTGGTTATCATATAATCTTAAAAACTGGTGAAAAAGAAAAAGCATCTTTAGAATCAATGAAGGATGATCTTATTGATAAGATTGCTAAAGAAAAACGTGAATCTGATAATGCTTATGCTATTGAAGCTATGGTTGAAATAAGAAAAGCTAATGGTATGAAAATTCAAGATGATGAAATAGCTAAACAATATGAAACTTATATAAGTAATCAATTAATTAGTGCTAGAAGTGCTAATACAAATAACTAATATAAAAACCTCACTTATTGAAATGAGGTTTTTATATGCGTTTATTGTTTACTAAAGGATTTAAATTTCTTATTTTAATATTAGATATTTGCGTAATTGGAATATCTTTTTTCTTTTTAGTTTTAAATTCTATTAAAAGTTTATCTAATTTCTTATCGTTTTTAGATGAGAATAAATTAAAAACATCTTCTTCAGTCATATAATATAAATCATCATATGTGATATATTTTTTATCTATCGCATATCTTGCAATGCTAGCTAAAAGTTCCATCATATAATTATCTTCATTAGAATGACAATAAACATCTATTCTTTTGCTTATTTCTTGAACTCTTAAAGCTACTTCTAAAGTTTTAAATCCAATTTCTTTTTCATTTAGTTCATTTTTAAAAACTGATAAATCATCTAGAATAAGTTTAATATCACTTTTTAAAACATTTTTAGTCCAACCCATACCAGTTAAGATTACCCCATCTAACCTATCAGCACAAAGATGCGGTCTATCATTATCTAAAATTGAATATTTTTTAAAATTTGTAATATCTTCTAGTTTTATTTTATCTATTTTTAAGCATTCCAAAAATATACTATCATTCATTAAAATTCTTTCTGTATATTCTTCTGTACTTTCTTGTTTTTCATAATCTTTATTCATATAGTCAATAACATGAGAAAAACATGGAGTGGCTATATCATGAAATAATGCTGCAATAGTGTCTTTTTTCCTTTTAGTAAACCTATAGGTTAAAAGAGCAACTGTTAGAGAGTGATCAAATCTACTTATATATTCACTAAAATCATAAATATCTTTAGAAGCATAATCCATACCACAAAAATACCCTATTTTTTTAAGCCTTAATAAAGATGGAACTTGCAAATATTTTTCTAAAAACTTAGGAATATCTCCTAATAAACTAAAATAATAATCTAACATAATATCACCAAAAAAATAGGATTAACCTATTTATCTTTCTTATTAGATACTGCATATTTATTAAGTAAATTTTTCTTTATTTTTTGCATTCTAAATAAAACAATAATTGAAAATAAGAATAAGAACCCATCAATAATATAGTTTAATATTCCAGTCTTATAAATAAAATCAAATGTCCCTGCTAAAATAGAAATTAAAACTCCAATTACACAAAAAATTACCATCTTATTAGCTTTTTTATAAACTTTACTTTCTTCTGTTTGAATAAATTCTTTCTTTACTGCATTCTTTTCTTCTTTAGTTAACTTATCATAATATAATTTCATTTAAAACCTCACTTATTTCTTCACTATTATAACCTTTTTTATATAATTTGTCTTTAAGAAAATATTTAAGCTCATTTTTTTCATACTTTTTATAGTATTTATTAAATAAAAGATTTGCTTCTTTTTTTAAAATATCTTTATTATTAGTATTAATATCATTTAAATAATTAATAAATAGTTCTTTAGGATAACCTAAATTAATTAAATAGTTATTTAAATGTTGTTTAAGAAGGTAGTTACTATATTTAGTATTGGATTTAACCTTTTTATCAATTATTTTAATTACTTTTTCTGTAAAATCTAAATCTAAAAATTCATCTATTTCTTCATTATTAAATCCTAATTTATTTAAATTTCTTCTGATTTTATCAGGTCCATCATTAGAAAATCGAAAAGCATCACTTATATATGATTTTATATATATTTTTCTATTTAAATATCCATCTTTCTTTAATCTATTAATAGTATCAGTAATGATATTGTCACTATAACCTTTTCTTTTAAGTAGTTCTCTTATTTCTACTTCACTACGCATCTTAGTATTTAGTTTTTTAATAGTTTCATAATAAGCCTCTAGTGAGTCATTATAGTGTATTATTTCTTCAAATTTTTTATCATCAAATCTTTTATTAACTAGTAAATTAAATTTAACTATTACATCATCATAAAGTTTAAACTTAAGACCATTACTAAGTTCTAATTCATAAATATTACTTTTACCTTTTTTAAATTTAACTATTTCCATAATTAGATTATAATACGAATATTTGTTTATTGTAAAGTAAAAAGTCTATTTAAATATTTATGTTCCATTAATGATATATAGATTATTAAATCTTTCTTTCTGCATTACAATATTCATATTTTACTTCACTATTAGCATTTATTCCATCATGTAAAGTGCATGGTTTAGATTATATTTACTCTTCATTTTTAATATAATACTATCTATCAATAGATAATAAAAATCCTACTCGTTCTTCAAAATTCTTATTAAATATTATTTTTAACTTTTTATCGCTAAAGGTATTATTATCATCTAGTTATATTTAATCATCTACTAAAACTCACGTATTATATTTATTTTTTATCAAATTAATGTTTGCAAAAAAAAATTTCACGTGCTAAAATTAAAATGAAAAGAACGGAAGACCCCCAGTGGCCGGCCTTCATCTTTTCAGATATTTGTTGGTCGGCACAACTTCGGTTGTGCCATTTTTTTAATACTTAAATAGTATCGCTACTATTATAAATAAAAGTGTCATTATAATACAATAAAGAGCACGTTCTCTATTTCTCATAACTACCACCACCTTCTCAAATTTAATAAGTGATTATTTCTGAAAAGGTGAAAAGCCGGCTCACAAACTTCCGTTCTAGTTCTTTATTATATATTTCTATGAATCTATTTGTCAAGGAAAATATAAAAGCAATCCTTTTATTTATCTAGGATTGCTTATAATTTTTCATTATTTGAAATTTTACTTATTTGTAAAAAACTCTGTAAATATTTTTTCTTCATCTTCAAGTATTTCTTTAGTTAATTCTTCTCTTGAATCAGTTTGCTTATCGGAAATACCTTCAACTAACTTTTTAGCTACACCATTTTCAATATAAACAAAATTTGGAGCAAAAATTCTTTTTTCACCAATCTTAATTTCTTTACCATCACTTGTTTTTAAAGTATAATCTGGAAGAAAATCTTTAAACGCTTTTAATAATGTATAATAATCATCAGTTGCTGGACTTACTAATTGAGGTTTATTTTTCTTATTTAAAGTATATTTACTTCTTAATATTTCATTACCATCCTCATCCCAAATTTTAATGTAATATATCTTGGAAATATTCTTTTCTTCAGCAACCTCAATTGCTTTTTCTAAAACGCTTCTACACCATGGACATAGTGGATCTCCAAAATAAACATAAAGTGTTTCTTTATTATCTATTTTCTTAATTAATTCTTCAGTACTAATTTTTTCAAAAGGATTTGTTTCAGAAATTGTTATTTTACGATGTTCTTTACCAGAAGCATTTTCTTTTCCATTTAAGGCCTCATATTCTTCCTTAAATGCTAGTGATTCTTTTGTTGGTTCTTTAGTTAGTTCTTCAGTTTTTTTATTATTACAGCCAAAAATTCCTAAAAGTAAAAATGCTATTAAAATTATTCTTAAATATTTTTTCATTCTCTACCTCCCATATTCATTATACAAATAAAATTTATTTTTTAAAAGAAAAATAGATAAACTTTTATAATTTATCTATTTTCTGCATATATTCTAAGTTCTTTATAATAAATAATGCTACCAATTACAAATGATAATACTGATATAAATGCACCTATAATAACAAATAAACCTGTAAATACACTATTTTTTAAAATATGTAAAGCAAAAGCAGATACTAATGATGCTGATACAATAAAAAATACACTATAACAAAGTAAAAACATTGTTCTTCCATAAGTAGTTGAGCTAAAATCTAATAAAAGATTTCTTATTTCTTTAATATTCATTTTATATATCATAAAAACCTTATTCTAAATTTAACAATTTATCCATAGTTCTAATCATTTGAGCAGTATAACCATATTCATTATCATACCATGCTACTATTTTTACCATTTTATGATTAGTTTCTAGTACATTTGTTAAGCTTCCATCTACTAATGCCCCGCATGAAGAACCAATTATGTCTGAAGATGCTACCGGGTCCATAGTAAAACGTAATATTTCATCTTGATAAGAAGCAAATATAGCGTTAATTTCTTCTTTTGAAGTTTCTCTTTCTAAATTTAATGATAAATCTATTACACTTCCATCTGCTGTAGGTACTCTAAAAGCTGAACCATCAAGTTTTCCTTTTAAACTTGGAATAACTTGTCCAATGGCAGATGCAGCACCAGTTGAAGCTGGAACAATATTTAAAGCAGCAGTTCTTCCTCTACGAGAAGCAATTCCTTTTTTATGAGAACCATCTAAAGTATTTTGGTCATTGGTGTAAGCATGGACAGTCGTCATATAACCAGAATGTATACCAATAAATCTCTCAATTAGATTTAAAACTGGTGCTAAACAATTAGTTGTGCATGATGCACTACTTACTATTTGATCATCCTTTGTTAAAATATCTTCATTTACACCATAAACAATTGTTTTCATCTCACCTTTACCAGGAGCTGAAATTAAAACATGCTTTGCCCCTGCATTAATGTGCTTATAAGCATCTTCTTTTTTTGTAAATGCACCAGTACATTCTAAGACTAAATCAACTCCTAAATCTTTCCATGGGTAATCTTTAGGATCATCAATTTGTAATATTTTAGTAAATTTACCATTTACAATAATTCCTTCATCATTATATGTAATATCAACATTATCTAGTGTTCGATGAGTAGAATCATACTTAAGCATATAAGCAATATCCTCACTTTTAGCATGACTATTAATTGCTACAATACTATATTCATTATTATTTAAAAGCAATCTATAAGCAATCTTACCTATTCTACCAAAACCATTTATTGCAATCTTTTTCATTAAATTATCCTTTCTTATGCGAAATAACTTTCACCAATAAATTCTCTTAAAATATTATCATCACTTAAGTATTCACTAGGTATTGGAAAAAACATTTGTAATACTCCAATTAAACGCCTAGCTTCTCTATAATATTTACTATCAATTGGGACACTATGTAATAGTGGTTCAGCATAAACTTTTAAAATTCCTATTTCATATACATAGGCAGTATTTAAAATAACATCCGCTTCTTTGGTATAAGGAAATACATATTTTGTTTCTCCATTACGAACATCTTCCCAACTTTCTAGTGTTTTTAAGACATTACTTCCTCTTGTTCGATTGTCTCTTACGATTCTACGAAGAAGCCTAATATCAATAGTTGAAATATGATTATGTCTATCAAGTGATAAAGGCATAAATGGACTTATATATATTTTATATTTATCCTTTCTAGGAACATTTTTACTTAATTCTTCATTTAAAAAGTGTAATCCTTCTATTAATAGAATATCATTTTCATTAATAGTAATTGTTTTTTTAACACTGTACTCTTTTTTACCTGTTTCAAAGTTAAATGTTGGAATTTTAACAGTTTTACCACTCATCAATTCTTGTAATTGAGTATTAAATAAAACTAAATCAATTGCATCTACTGATTCAAAATCAAACTTGCCATTAGGAAGGCGTGGGGTATCTTCTCTTTCCTTAAAATAGTCATCAACACTTAATACTATTGGATTTGCGCCTAATGCATGCAAATATAATGACAATTTTCTAGTACTAGTTGTTTTACCACTTGAGGATGGTCCTCCTAGAATAACAATTTTTTTCTTATTTTTTATAATATTGTAGGCAATAGAATATATTTCGTTATCTATCATTATATCGTTCATTTTAATAAATTCTTTTATTTTACTTTGAGCAACAATACTATTTAATCCTGAAATATAATTAGTTCTTTGTTTAGTACACCAAAAGCGATAATTTTTGAAACTTTTTAATATTAATTCTTGGTCAGTATAAGGTGCTATATTATCATCGTCAGTTATTGGAAATGATAATACTATTCCATTATTACCTATAAAAGTTAAATTAAACTTATTAACTTCTCCAGTATAATCAGGCATCATATCTAAAAAAGTATTATAATAGCCATGTAATTCATGTATTGGCATAGAACTAATATTTAAATTTTGAATATTGTTTGCTTTTTCTTTTTCATTATTTTTGATATAAAAATCGTAAGCCTCTTTTTTACTAATAATCTTTTTATTAATTCTTTCATTTTTATTAATTATTTCTTTCATACGAATGCTTATTTTTTCAATATCTTCTCTATTTAATTCTTTGCTAGATTTAATTTCACAGTATAATCCTTTATCTAATGAGTGTAAAAAATATACATCACAATTAAATAATTCCTTTACTGATACGTAAAGAATCATTTTTAAACCTGCCTGATAAGTTTTAATTTTATATCTGTCTAGTAGCATAATTAACCACTCCTCTATTCTTATTTAAGTATATCAAAAATACTTTTAAATTAAAACTAAGTATTTTCAACTTTTTAAAAAAGTAGGCATATTTAACACCTACTTTATATTATAACTAATTTTGTACCATTTCTTATTTTAGAATCCTTAACTAAAATATTATTGTCATATTCAACTTTATATTCTCTATCAATCATTCTAACATCTTTAGGATTCTTATTATAAGCTCCATTACTTAATTCTTTAATTGATTTTAAGATATTGTCTTTAATTGTTCCTATTTTTTTATTATTTGGTATATAAATATCAAATTCAAATTCTATTTGAGGTACTATTATAGTTAAAAGATATTTATTCATATTGCCTCCCAACTAATTTTCTACTTGTAAGTCTAATACTTCAACATATTTTACATAGTAAGGCTTTCCTCGTTTAACAACAAAGCAATAATTATTAGGTATATCTAATTTCATACTACTAATCTTTTGATTAATTTTAATACAATATTGTTCATTTATACCATTACCTAAGAAAATACCATTATTAGCATTTACACAAGTCTTATACCAAGATTCATATTCGAACTTTTTAATACCATCTACTGATTCAACAAAAATATAATTTAAAATTCCTAAATCTTTAGCCTTTACAAATACTTCAGCAAATTTGCTTTGATTTTCACTTCTAAGTTTATTTTTGAATGCATCAATACCAATAATCATACAATAAATTCTTCCATAACTATTAAAGATATCGCGATTATAATTATTTTCAGCATAGAGATTATAACTTGAAATTATATAATTATATAATTGTTCAAATATATTATCAAAATTGTTATCTACATATTGATATCTATTAGTATATCTTTCATCTATTTCCATTTCATCTGCATTTATAACCATTAATTTAGCCACTCCAGTACCAATAATTTGATTAATTAGAGGATTAATAAAGTGTTTCATTGATGGTAAATCAATTGATGTAATTAAGTTTATCAAATTCTTATTGAAATCAACTTTGCAGATACCTAATTGTTCTTTTTCAATACCAATAATCATTTCTCTAGTTTTACCAAATTCTGCTTTAATATCATTATAAGTAACAGTTTCTGGTAATACTGGAACTGAAGGTGCTTTATTAGGATATTTTTCTTTGTATTCTAAACATTTAGTTCTAATAAAATTACTTAAATTATCACTAGGTGCAGAACTTGCAGATTGAAATTCATATACCATATCTCTTTTAATAAGCCCACGGCCAAATAAATTATCTGGTACTTTTTTATTAGTACTTCCTAAAATACTTACAAAGTCTTCGGGATTATTTTGATTTAATACATAAGTTAAAGCAAAGTTCTGTTTTAACTTATATCTAACTCCAAGAGGACTATTTACGGTTAAAACAAAGAATATTCCATATTTAGTAGCTTCTCTAGTTAGTACATTTAAATCATCTGTTAAATTTTGATATTGTTCATCGTAAGCATCAAAATTATTTATTATTATAACGATATTTGGTAATGATTTACCACTATTTTGAATATATGAAGTATAATCTCCGTTAAATTCAGAAAATAGTGTTTTTCTCTGACTAATTATGGATTTTACCATTTTATATAAATTACTAATTTTTTCTTCATTATCACCACTAATAATATCGCCTACTAATGACGAAGATGCAAACATTCTAAGAGTACCAGAGCCAAAATCTACTATATAATAATTAACTTCATTAGGACTATAAGATAGCATAGATGAATAAATTAGGGTTGTAATTAAATTTTCTTTACCACTACCACTAGCGCCATAAATTAGTACATTTCCTTCTTTAGTAATTGGCATTGTAAGAAGTAATTGTTCTTGGTTAGATGGATTATCAATTTCACCAATAGCTGGATTTAATATAAAGTTTTCTTTTGAATAAGAATACTTTTTTATTAAATCTTCAATGTTAATATATTCTGGCATTTTTGGAAGCCATAATTGCTTACATTTAATATTTTGACTCTTAGCAAGTTCATTTAAATATTTAACAATATTAGATAGTTCCTCTCCATCGCTAACAACTTTAACTTCCTTTTTAATTCTAGTTTCCATTTTACTAATTACATAACCAATATTATTAATAAAATCAATTGAGGTATTTAATTCCTTTGTAACTTTATCAGTTGGAATATATTTTCCACCAGCATAAGCTGCTTGGCCAATTGTAAATATTTCATCAAATCCTACTTGGAAGTAGAAACGTCCAACATTTTTAAGTAGCGCTGCATCTGGTCTTTTTAATACTTCGTTTGAGTCTCCCTTATCTTGTACTCTTAAGCAAACTCTAAATCTAGTATTACTCCAAATTTGAGGATCTACTACTCCACTAGGTTTTTGTGTAGCAAGTATTAAGTGAACTCCAAGGGAACGACCAATACGAGCAGTTGAAATTAATTGTTCCATAAATTCTGGTTGTTGATTTTTAAGTTCAGCAAACTCATCACTAATTATAAATAAATGAGAAATAGGTTCATCTACAATACCATCGCGATACATTTTTTGATATTTATATATATCTATTGTGCTTTCTCCAGATTTTTCACGAGCTGTATTAAATAAGCCTTGTCTTCTTTTAAGCTCTGATTCAATAGATGCTAAACTTCGGTTGATTTCATTTTTATCTAGGTTAGTAATTGTACCAACTAAATGTGGTAGTTTAAGTCCTGTTTGATTATTTTCAAAAGCACCGGCTAAGCCACCACCTTTATAGTCAATTAAAATAAATTGTACTTCATAAGGATGGAAATTTAGAGCCATAGATAATATATAAGTAATAATAAACTCTGATTTACCTGAACCAGTCATACCAGCGATAAGACCATGTGGTCCATGATATTTTTCGTGTAAATCTAAAGAAATATTTTCACCATTCTTACCTATTCCAACTGGAACAGATAAGTTTAAAATAGGATTGTTCTTTTCCCATCTAACTAATGAATTTAATTGTTCTATTTTACCAACATCATACATTTCTAAAAAGTTTATTTTATTTGGAAGCATACCTTCTTCATCATTTTTAATATCAATTGGAGTATTAGCAAGAATCTTAACACAAGATTCATAATCTATTTCAGTATTTAAATCTAATTTAAATGTTTTATTCTCATTAACATTTAAGTTATCTTTAACCTCTCCAACTGGATTTTTATCAGTATACATAGTTAAATCAATAAAAGAAGTACATTGATCTGGAATATTAGTCATTTTACTATCTAAAACTACTAAACTAAATCCAAGGTAGGTTTTGTTTTCTAAAATATTTCTTATTAAATCAAATTCTCTGACTTTTTTAATACAATCGGTAATAATTAAATATACTTGTTTTAATTCTTCACCATTTTCACCTTTTTTACGAGCTTCTAAAAATCGATTCAAATAATAAGATACTTCTTTATATTCATTAGTATTTGTTGCAAAAAATCTTATTGATTTGTCGTCGCTAAATAAGTGAGGAGCCGTCTTAAACTCATTCCACTCTTCTTCTCTTTCTTCATCTGTTAAAATTACTATTTTTAAGTCATCATAACTATGAAAAGCAAGTATTTGTAATAATAATCTTCTCATAAAATCATGCAAGTTAGATAAACCATAAATACCAGTTAAGTAATTCTTTTTAAATGAATATGGAACTGGTACATCACTAAGTATTTTAGGCTCTCTGCCTAATTCTGAAGCGATATTCTTAAGTTTATCTTCTTCAAGAGAAAAGTGTTCTTCAGGGTAACTAATATTAATTAGCATTGGAATGTCACCACTACCTAGATTTACATCTAAATAGTCAAAGTCATTAATTCTTCTTTGCCATAATAAAGGAGATTTTCCTAAAATTACTTGAGATGCTTCATAAGCTGTTAAATAAGTTCTTTTTAATGTATCTGTTTGTTCTTTTATGGCATTTTTTATTTCTAATTTCTTTTCATCAATGTATGCACGATACATTTTTTGTCTTCTTTTTTCTCTTTTTCTACTATCAGCTTTTGTATACCATCTTGTAATTAATGGCCAAACAAATACGCTTCCAATCATAACACCAGTCATTATTAATTGAGGTCTAGCATTTTTCCAAGTGGTTTCGCCATTTAAAATACTATTTAATGTACTAAACATTGAAACAATAGAAGTTAAACTCATCGTAAGCATTGGCCCTATAGTTAATAGTAATGGGCTTTGACCTACTGCCTGACTTGGTGGTGGTGCGTCTACTCTAACATTTAAGGTTTCTAGTTTAGGAAATACACGAGGTTTTTTGTAAAAGTAATCATTATCGTTAAATAATGGATATTCACTTTCAACTTCTGGTTCTACATAACTATCATACATGCTTGGTAATGATCCAGTAGATATTATTTGAACATTTATGCTTTGAATTGAGCCATTATTAATTAATACTGCATATGATGTATTTTCATTTAAAACTGTTAAAATTATACGCATCCCTGAAATAAAGATAATATCTCCAATCTTTAATTCTTTTTGATTCATTACTCTTGAATTATTTACATATATTCCACTTTTAGAATCATTATTAACTAATATAATCTTATCATCTTTTTTTATTATCTCACATGCAACATCATCAATAATATTATAATTTATTAAACATTTGGCACTTTTACCAATGCTAATACCTTTATCTAAATTATTACCCAGTTCATAAGTATTATAACTTTCTAAAATTGGAGAACAATATATTAAGAATTTTTCTTTATCTACATCATTAATTATACTATAAAATTTATAGTTTTCTAAATAAGTAACTGGTTCCATTAATCCATTATTAGCACAATATACTTCTGTGTTACTTATTAATTTCCATCTACCATTTTCTGCTTCAATTGATATTAAATTTTTCTTTATACCGTTAATATCTATTCCATCAATCCAGTAACTACCCTCAACTTTTTCTGGTAATATAATATTTTTTATATTATAAGGTCTAATAACAGATATCTTCATTGAAATCATCCCTATCTTACTCTATTTAAAATTATACTACAAATAATTAATAATTAAAAGAAAAAGATAATTAAATTTGTTATGTGTTGTATTTAAAAATTCTTGTGCATATATTAGTTTATCTGATTGCAATTTCAATAGATTTTTTCCTTATTCAATTCCTTGTTAGTTGTTTATAATACTAGAAAGTAATCTAATTTTTTCTTATTGATGAATTTATAATAATTTAGTTTATGGTAAAAGATGTCTTAAATAAATCACAACATTATTTATATGAATACTGGAAATTTAACGTTTTTACCTTCATCGCTCATGGTTAACAAATCATCTCTAATATTCTGCTTTATTGTATAATAATCCCCATGTCAAGTTAATGCTTTGCAAAAAAATTCTATTAGAAGTTAATTTTGTACCATCAAAAAATCACTAATTTTTCATCAGTGATTTCTTAAAATATTATCTTAAAGCCTTAAACAAAATGTAGGAAATATTATCAAGCATAAATATTGCTAATAAACTAAATGTAACATATGTATAAGTTGGTCTTTTAATTTTAACATTTTTTATTAAATCAGTAACACAAGGTAAAACTACATATATTAAAAATAATCCTGCAAAACCAAAAGCTCCAATACTTCTTGCACAAATAAATCCATTTAAATTACCAAAATTCCATATTTCAGTATTATAATCCCATAGTCTTACATCAAAAAATTCATATAAAGCCCACCCTGTTACATATTCAAGTAAGCCTAATATAAATGTATTAATTAAAAATATTAATATTGGATGATCCTTATAACCATAAGACATTAATACGATTAATACCGCTCCTACTCCATATATAGGAACAACTGGACCAAATGCAGTACCTCTTTTAGCAAAATCGTTCATAAATAAACGATAAAAACTAGTTTCCCACATAAAGCCAAATATAGCTCCTATTAATAATATTATAATTAAAATACTTATTATATCTACATTATTAAATTTTTGATTTTTAAAATTTTTTGTCATAATTGCACCTTACTTTTTTAAGCTTTTATTTTTTCCGGTTAAAAGAGCAAAAATATCATGAATATTTTTAAATTCACCTAAAGATGATTTTTTATCTGCCCTTGATACAATTCTTCCTTCTAAATATGAAGCCTTTTTCCATGAAAAACTCAAAAAATGATTCTTATTAGTTGCTTCCATTATCATATTTTGGATATTTTCTGGTAATTTTTGAAATAAGTCAAAATTGCTAAGTTCCCTATTATTAACTACAATATTATCAACAATTAAAACTGGCAGAGGAAACATATGATGAACTACACCATCAATAATAATTTTAGCGTCTTCTTCATCTTCAAAATCATTAGGAAACCAAGTACATGCATTAATAATTGCCTCTACAGGATGTCGAAATCCATGTTTATTATTAAACTTATTAAGTCTAGCAAAATCATTATTTTGCCATGGATAAGTATATAAATCATGAAACATTGCTATTTTTAATGCAAGAGATAAATTGTAATTAATCTTTTTTATTTTTTTAGATAGTTTATATGTAAAAACCATATCTTCTATAGTATGTTCTCCTAATGACATATTACCATGGTGAGCATATTTATCAGATAATCTCTTTTGAAATTCAGGATGAATAAAAATATATTCTACAATTCTTACTATATCATCTATTTCTTTATCTGTTAATTTATAAGTCTTAAGCATTTCTTTCAAATTATTTGTTTTCATTTTTTGCACCCCATCACAAATTATACACGATATTGTCTTTTTAATAAAGATAGTTTATAATTTTATAGTGATTTAAATGACAAAAATTATAGATTTTAAAAACAATATTGATAAAAAAGATTTAGAAGAGATTAAATTAGCATTTACAAATGGTGATTTAGTTATATTTCCAACTGAGACTGTATATGGAATTGGGGCTAATGCTTTAAATGAAAAAGCAGTTGAAAATATTTTTATAGCTAAAGGAAGAGCTAATGATAATCCTTTAATTGTTCACATAGCTTCTTTAGATATGCTAGAATTTTTAGTCCAAAAGCCAAATGAAATAGAGCAAAAACTTATTGATGCTTTTATGCCAGGCCCTTTTACTCTTATTTTAAAAAAGAAAGATATTATTCCAAATAATGTTACTTGTAATTTAGATACAGTTGGAATACGTTTTCCGATAAATAATATTGCAAGAAAGATAATAGAATATACAGGTTTACCAATAGCAGCTCCTAGTGCTAATATTTCATCTAAACCTAGTGGTACTAATATAGAGGATATTAAAGATGAATTTAAAGGTAAAGTAAAAATTATTGTTGATGGTGGTGAAAGTCAAATTGGTGTAGAATCAACTGTTGTTAAAGTTATCAATAATATTCCAACTATTTTAAGGCCTGGAAAAATTACTCCTGAAGATATTATAAAAATAACTGGAATTGTTAAAGTAGATGAACATGTTTTTGGTAAAGTTAATAATAATGAAAAAGTTGAATCACCTGGAATGAAATATAAACATTATGCACCAAATACTAAATGTTTGCTTATTTATGGAACAACTAATAATAATTATTTAGATTTAATAAATGAAAATATTACTGATAATACTACAATAATTGGCTTTAAAGAGCATAAGTCATTTTTTCCTAAAGTAAATTTTTTAGTAACAGGTAGTATTAATAATTTAGATGAGATATCTCATAATATATTCTCACTACTTAGAAAAGCTGATACTTTTAATAGTGATTTAATAATAATTGAAGGTGTAAAAAAAGAAGGGCTTGGTATTGCTATTATGAATAGACTTCTTAGATCATCATCTTTTAATTACATAGAAAAATAGAGTCATATCATTTCTTAACTCTATTTTTTTTATTTAAATAATAGTATTCATAACAAGATTTTATAATACTTACAAGTGGAGTTGATATAAGCATACCGATTATTCCAAAAATATAGCCAAAAACTATTATTCCAATAATAATAAATAAAGGACTTACATTTATTGATTTGCTCATAATAAGAGGATGAATAATATTTGATTCAATAAACTGAGAAATAATAACCATTATAAGGATTATAATTGCTAGTTTAGAACTAATAGAAAGTGCTACTAAAATGGCTGGTAGCCCTCCAATATAAGGCCCAATATAAGGAATAATATTAGTTAAAGAAATAATAATAGCAAATAACAAACTATATGGCATTTTAACAATATAAAAACTTATTAAAGTAATAATAAATAATACTAAAGTATCTATTATAGTTCCTCTAACAAAACCTTTTAAATTTAAACTAATATCATTAGCAAGATTACCTGGAATATATTTACTTAAAAATCTAGTAACTTCTTTATGTCTTATTAAATAATAATAAGATATAAAAATACTATAAAATGCATTTAAAATAATAGTTTTTATATTATTAGTACAATTATTAATAATAGTTAAAGCTTTTTCTCCTAAAGATTTTAAATCAATATTATCTTTAATATTACTTGGTAAATTTTGATAAAAACTAATGGCATTTGGTATTAAGTTTTTGATTTCTTTAATAACTACTGGAATAAAAAGATAACCAATAATAATTATTATAAAAGAAAGTATTACATAAGTAATAATTGAGCTTGTAACTATACTAAATTTTTTATTAAACTTAAGCATTATAGGTTTTAATAACCAAGCAATAACATAACCAACAAATAAAGGCGATAAAATACTTAAAAAAGTACAACAAAAACCAATTAACTTTGATTCTTTTAATATAAATAAAAAAGTTAAAAATATTAATAATAAAAATAGTATTTTTCTTAAATTTGTTTCTTTAATTTTACTTATCATATTAATATTTTGTTTGTAATTTACAATTATATACAAAAAAAGAAGAAAAATCTTCTAATTAAACATGTCTGCAGTATCATCAATAATGTTATTTACTTTTGTCTTAATTTTGTTTTTATTTTTACTCATTTTATTTAATCCCATGTAAACACCCATTCCTGCTGCAAGACCCATCATCATCATAAATTTATCTTTCACTTTAACACCTCAAAAATAGTTTAACCATTTTCTTTTAAAATATTCTCTATTTTTGTAATTAAAGTAGTTTTTCTAATTTCACTATAATTATTTAAAATACATTTATTAAATGATTCATAAGAACCAATTAAAACTAAACTTTTTTTTGCTCTTGAAATGCCAGTATATAATAATTTATTATAAAGCATTCTAGAAAATGATGGACTTATTGGAATAATAACATGTTCAAATTCAGATCCTTGACTTTTATGAATACTCATAGCATAAGCATGAGTGATAGAAATTAAATCTTCTCTTTTATAAGGAATATCATGTCCATCATAATTAATAACTAAAAAATCAGTTTTACTATCTAAATTTATTTCTTTAATATAACCAATATCTCCATTATATATATTATTATCTGGATCATTAACTAAATTTAGTATTTTATCTCCTACTCTATAAAGAATAGGGCCAATTTTAACTTCATCTTTGTTTTTACTTTTAGGATTAAAAATATCTTGTAACATAATATTTAAATTATCAATACCATTTTCTCCTTTATACATAGGAGCAAGGACTTGAACAGTTGAAATATCCATTTTCTTTTCTTTAATTTTAAGTAAAATCTGCATTAGGTATTCTTTAATATCATGATTAGAACATGTAATAAAATTAAAGTCATCTTTTTTAGTAAGTAAATCTTCACTTATTTTAACATTTTTAATATCTTTAGCAAGTTCAGGAATAAAAGAGTTCTCACTTTGACGATAAATATTTTTTAAAGAAATATGTTGAACGCCTGCTTTTATCATATCTGAAAGAATTAAGCCAGGGCCAACTGATGGGAGCTGATATTCATCCCCTACAAAAACTATTTTAGTATTAATATTAATTCCTTTAAATAAAGAAGATAGTAAATGATTATCAAGCATACTAACTTCATCAATAATAAACAAATTATATGATAATTTATTAAATTCATTAATTCCAAAGATATTATTTTGCTTATCCCATTTTAAAAATCTATGGATTGTCATAGCTGGCATATTAGATGTTTCACTCATTCTTTTGGCAGCTCTACCCGTTGGAGCTAAAAGAGATATATGTTTTCTTACCCCATCATTAGATAAATTATTTAAATATGCATACATTTTTATAATACCTTTTATAATAGTAGTTTTACCAGTACCAGGGCCACCTGTAATTATACTTATATTATTTTCTAAAGAACATTTAATAGCTTCTAACTGTTCTTCATTATAGTTGATATTAAACTCTTCTTCTATTTTTTTAATTGTACTTTTAAATCTGGTAAGTTTAGTATTTTCTTTTTTCATTAAATACGCAATACAATTAGCATTATTTAACTCATCTAAATAATCGTTCATTAAATAATATTTTTCATTTTGAATAATTATTTCTTTATTACTAGCAAGGGTTATTAAGTATGAACCAATATCAACCTTTATTTTATAGAATCTATTTAAATATTCTACAATATCTTCTTTATTTAGATAAATATCCCCATTTTCAAAGCTTAAATTTTTCATACTTTGAATAATACAAGCTTTTATTCTTCTTTCATCTTCATAATCATTTTTATCTAAAAATATTACATCTAATTTTTTAAAATCTATTTCATTTATAAGTAAATAAATATTATCATTAATGATATTCATAACCTTTTTACCATAAATATTTATTAAATTCATAGTTTCTTTAATAGTAAAACCTAAATTTTTAAGTTCAAGGATTTCTTTATCAGCATCAAAGTATTTAACTACTGAATTATAAATACTTGTCATCTTTTTTTCAGTCATTTTAGGTACTAATAATAAGTTTTCTTTACTTTCTTTTATTTTTTCTAGTGAATCATCACCAAAACATTCATAAATACTTTTAGCAAGTTTTTCACCACAACCTTTGACAAAAGAACTAGTTAAAAAATCTATAATGGCATCTTTACCTTCAGGTTTTATTTTTTCATAATTACTAACGGCAAATTGATAACCATAACGATTATGAAAAACATAATTACCATATAAAGTATATTTTTCTTCTTTATTAATTTCTGCAAAATAACCTGTAAATGTAATTGTTTTATTTATATCTATTTCTTCATCATCTGTTTCGATAACCTTAAAAAGTCCGACTTTATAGCCAGAATCTGCTTCAAAAATTGTATTTTTAAATTTACCCTTTACATAACTCATAGATATTATTATAAAATATTTTTAAGAAAGAAAAAAGACTGAAATCATTTTTAATAAAATTTCAGTCAAATAATTTTTTATTTTTTACTTTTAACATAGACTTTAGCTTTATATTCATCAGCACTTATATTAGAATAATCATCGATAATAGATGTAATCTCAAATTTTGACTTAATATACTGGTCTGTTTCCGATTTAATTTGATCAATTTTGTTATCATATGTACTATGCATATTTTGTTCTTCTTTAATCCTTTTCTTATAAATAAAAGTGTTAAATAAATAAACTAACATTGAAGTAGTAAATATACCTCCTAAGGCATAAATAGCTATCATAAATTTTTGTAATTCTTTATTATATTGTTCTTCATCAAAAGCATGATATTCTTCTCCATAATGCATTCTTTCAACTACAGTATATTCATCTCTACTTAATTGTTCTCCTAATCGGTAATTTATAGTATTTGTGCTATAATCTTCCTTTGAATTATCTAAATCAAGATAATCACGAATATCTTCTAATTGGCTATTATCTAACTTATAAGTAGTTATTTTTCTTTCACCATTTTCGTTAACTTCACCATAGACTTTTAATGTTGAATATTCACTTTCTCCTTTATGAACAACTACATTCTCACTTTTAACTTCATTACTTACCGTATCATATGCTTCTCTATTAGTCATAAAAGTAATATCAGTATTATCTTTCTTAATTAAATTATCACCAAATTTAAATGCTAAAATGTTAAATGCTAACATAATGGCACTAATTGCTGATTTAATCTGGCTTTTATTTTTTCTACTTTTATAAAGTGAAGTTCTTGACTTGCTATTATCTCTTAATACTTCTAATCTACCTATTTGATCATATAATTTTATTAATTCTTGATCACAAAGATTAAGTTTTTCTTTTAAAATATCAACTACTCTATCATCAGTTTTTAAAATAATTGATAGTATTAATCTATTATCTGCAAAATTATAATTAATTCCTTCTTCACTAAGTTCATATACTATTTTTTCGATATTTTCATCAAATAAACCATTATCTTTTAATTTTTTTAAATCTTCTCTTACAATATCATTAATGTATTCTATTCCTAAATCATTTTTTAATAAATATTCTAATAATTTTGATTCAGAATAATAAATTAATTCTAGTTTAATAATTTCATATATAGTGGAGTACACATTAAGTGTATTCTTTTTAGATTCACTAACATTTTTTAAATTAGTTTCATCCATAGTTTTTATTAATGATATAGCCTCACTAACATAATTATTTATTTTTTCGTCAGATAAACTTTTACAATTTAAAACGTTCATATATAAACTTCTATTTTTAAAGTAAAGAGTTAAGTAACTTTGATAACTATTTAATCTCTCTTCTAAATCTTCTAGTTTTTTTAATACTTCTCTATTATAATTTTCATCATTCAAAGTTTTAACAGCTAAACTAATATTACCATTTATCTCATTATTAATTTCATTACTTTTATCATAATTTTGTTTTTCTAGTATACTTTTTAATTCATTTTCATAATTAATTACATCAATACCATATCTTTTTATAATATCTATTTTATCTAGTATTCTAGATTCACATGAATTGATATTTTTAATGTAATAATCCATATTTTATCACTCCTACAAGTTATTAAATTATCATATTGGCTTTATAATGTAAACATTTATAATTATTAAATATATTTTATTTTTTCATTTCTAAAACATATTTATTTATCTTATTATTTCACCATAAACATTAATGCCATCTACTTTTGTTATTTTAGTTAAATAATCTTTATTATGTTCTAATTTTTGAGGAATTATTACTTTAATATAATTAGATGTATGACCGATAGATTTATCACCTAATACCTCTTCTACTAAAACATTTAAAGTCTTACCAATAAACCTTTTATAGTATTCTTCTTCTAAATGATTTGATAATTCAAGCATTTCATGGGCACGATTTTTTTTAACTTTATCACTTACAATATTTTTCATTTTAGCAGCTCCAGTTCCATCTCTTAAAGAAAAAGGGAAAACATGAACTTTGCCAAACTTAATTTCTTTTACATTTTCCATCGTAGTTTTAAAGTTTTCATCTGTTTCAGTTGGAAAACCTACAATTAAATCAGTAGTTATATTAATATCTGGTCTTATATTTCTTATTTTATTAATAATAGATTTAAATTCATCAATGTTATATTTACGATTCATTTTAGATAAAACATCATCAGATCCACTTTGGATTGGAATATGTAAATGATTACATATTTTAGAGTTTTCTTTTAGTTCATTTAAAAAGTTATCATCTAATTCAGTTGCTTCAATACTACTAATTCTTATTCTTTCTAAATTTGGAATTTTACTCATTTCATGAATTAATTCAGTAAGTCTAGGATAACTCCCTGTATGAATACCAGTAAGCACAATTTCTTTAAATCCATTATCTACCAAAACTTTAATCTCTTCTAAAGTTTTATTAAAATCTTTATTTCTAATGTTTCCTCTAATATAAGGAATTATACAATAAGTACAAAAGTTATTACATCCATCTTGAATTTTAACAAATGCTCTAGTACGATCTTGATAATTACTTAAAAACATATCCTCAAATTCTTCATTTTGAAGTTTACTAAAATTAATTATTTTTTGTTTATTATCTTTATATTTATTTAGATAATAAGCTATTTTAGTTTTATCTTTATTTCCAATTAAAATATCTATTCCTAAATCATTGAGTTCTTCCCTATGATGCTGAGATGAACATCCACAAACAACCATTATAGCTTCTGGATTTAATCTTTTTAAACTACGAATAACTTTACGGCTTTTAGAATCAGCTTGATTTGTTACTGAACATGTATTAACAATAAAAATATTTGCATTTTCTGGTCCAAATGCTAATTCATAGTTTTCATTTAATAATAATTCTTTTATAACTTCAGATTCATATGTATTAACTTTACAACCTAATGTTTCAATCCAAAATTTCATTGTACTTCACCTCAAATACTTAGTGTATTTTATCATAAAATTCTTAAAAAAACTATATGCTATTGCTTGGCAATATTTATTCTTTTTTTTCTTTTTAAATTGTAGTAAAATGTTGAATATGAAAAAAGTAATTATTAAATTAATAAATATTTATCAAATTATACCTTTTTCATCTCATAAAATGTGTAGATTTACTCCTACTTGTTCAGAATATATGAAAGAAGCAATTGAAAAGTATGGAGCACTTAAAGGTTTAAAACTTGGCTTCAAGAGATTATTAAGATGCCATCCATTTGGTAAATATGGGTATGACCCAGTAAAGGAGAAATAAAAATGAAATATTTAAAAATTATTATATTAGGAATTATAGTATTTGGATTATCAGGTTGTTTTAAAAAAGATAGATATGAAAATGTAACAGTATATACAACTGTTTATCCAGTTGAGTTTATTACTAAAAGTCTATATGGAGATCATGCAAAAATATCTAGTATTTATCCTAGTGGAATTGATATTAATACTTATGTTTTAACAAATAAAAAGTTAGATGATTATAGTAAGGGTGATTTATTTATTTATAATGGATTATCAAACGAAAAGGATATTGCTGCAACCCTACTTAATAAAAATAAGAGAATGGATATTATAGATGTATCACAAGGTTTAGAAATCAAAAATGATTTAACAGAAATATGGTTAAGTCCTTCAAATTTTTTAATGATGACTTCAAATATTAAAAATGGACTTAAGAATTATATTAATTATAAAGCTTTGCTTGATAGTATTGATAAAAACTATGATAGTATTAAACTTCAAGTATCAGAGTTTGATGCTGAATTAAAATTAATTGCCGAAAATGCTAATAATAAAAAATTAATTGTTGCAAATAACACTTTTAAATTTTTAGAAAAGTATGGATTTGAAGTTATTTCTATTGCTGGTGATGATGAAAATTCTAATACAAATGTAAGTCAAGCAGAAAAGAGCTTTACTAGTAAATCCAATAGTTATTTATTTATTCTAAGTGGAACTGAAGAAAATGAGACTATTAAAAAACTAATTCAAAAAGGTGCTAAAAAGATAGAAGTACCAAATATGATAACATTATCTGAAGATGAATTAAAAAATAATAGTAACTATTACACTTTAATACGTGGTTTCATCGATAATATAAAAACAGAAGTTTACTAAAATGAATATTAGTCAATGATGTGAAACATAAAAATTATAAAATGACTTAGTTGCATAACTGAGTTTTTTTTATGAATTAAGAAGT
>CAJOQL010000115.1 GCA_905236935.1 uncultured Bacilli bacterium | reverse complement strand
TTCAGTTTCTCTAAAATCCACGGCCACGATAGAACAAGGTGGAGATGGTACAATCAATAATCCATATGTTGTAAATGGTTTATTAAATAGTTAAATATTTATTCCAAATAAAAAACTAATCTCAAGCATATAATTAAGTAGTGATATTATGCTTGAGATTTTTAATTATACTTTGTGAAGTATTATTATCATATTATCATTATAACAATTGAATATTCATTCTTTTTTAATTTAATTTTAATATTCAACTGTTATTATCATGATGTAAACAAAAGATGTTTACAAAAAATTGTATATTAATATTTAATAAAAAAGGAGGAATTTATTGAGAGTTATCTATTATTTAAAAAATATAATAAGTAAATATTAAAACATTCTTTTATAAGCTATCCTATTCGTATATCCTTTATTTAATATTTACTAAAAAAGGAAGGTGATAATTGCAGACTTTAGGTCTGCTTTTTAAATATCTTAATTTAGTGTATAATAATTGAAAACGGAGATTTAAAATGAAAATTATATTAAAAATAGCAATTATAATTAATGTTTTATTGTTTTTAATTTTTAAAATAAATTTTATATGTGATACTGATAAAGTTAGTATAACTGCTCATCGTGGAGATAGTTTAAATTATAATGAAAATACTATGTCAGCTTTTAAAAGTGCAATAGAATTAGGTGCAGATTATATTGAATTAGATGTACGTAAAACTAAAGATAATAAAATTGTAATTGCTCATGATAATAGTTTAAAGAGAATTTTAAAAATAAATAAGAAAATATCTAATTTAACATATGATGAAATACTAAAATTGGATAATCGTGATGATAAAATTCCTCTTTTAGAAGATGCTATTGTACTTGCTAAAGAAAATAGAATTAAATTAAATATTGAACTTAAAGAATTAATAATAGAAAAGAATTTAGTTAATGATGTTATCGATTTATTAAATAAGTATCATTATACTGATAACGTAGTATTATCTTCTTTTAAATATAGTTACTTAAAAAAAGCTAAAGAAATTAATCCTAAAATAAAAACTATTTATAATATGTCCTTAATTGATATAGACGCTTTAGAATATGATGTTGATGGCTTTAGTGTTAATAAATATTTAATAACAGAAGGTTTTATAAAAAAAGCTCATGACAAGCAAAAAGAAGTATGTGTTTGGACTATAAATACTGAAGATGAAGTAAAAAAGATGCTTGATTATAAAGTTGATAATATTATTGCTGATG
Source organism: uncultured Bacilli bacterium (assembly GCA_905236935.1). The sequence continues at coordinate 9,348 of CAJOQL010000115.1, read as the reverse complement.
ATGTTAAATTAGTAAAGAAATTTGCAAAAAATTAATATTTGACAAAATTAAAAAATTGTAATAATATAAGCCCCAATGAAAGGGAAGTTATGGAAACTGTTATAACTGATAAGGATTTAAAAGAATTAGATACGATTGCGTTAATTGAACTTTTAAAATCATTACAAGGAATAAAAGATTGTTTGGAGGGTGAAGGTAATGAATAAAGATTTATTAAGATTAGAAAAAATAAAAGCAGAAAGAAAAGATTTATTAAGTAGACTTAAAGAAAAATTAAATAGTAGTAATGGAAATTATAATGATTCGTTATCACAAATATCAAAACTTATTGATTGTGATGAAAAGAGTATTAAAAAATTTCAAGCTTTAACTAAAACACAAACTTTATTAGCAGATATTATAATGGAAGTTTTAGAAGCAGATAAAGAAGAAGATATTTTAAAATTAAGAAATAAACTTAACTATTTAATTAGTAAAATAAAAAAAGAATTAAAAACTAGAAATATAAGTAGAGAAGAAATGGCTCTTTATGAAGAAAAAACTAAAGAGATGAGAAAAAATATTTCTAACTATATTAGAGTTTTAAAGAGAAATGAAAAAATTTCTGAAATTGAAAATTTAATGGCTAGATATGATAGTTTATCTTTAGATGAAATGAAAAAGTTAAAAAAATTATTAAGTTCTGAAGTAAAATATAATACTAGAAATAAAAGTAAATACAAAAATAATAGTGAATTTACTGAGGAAGACAATATAGCAGCTAAAGAATTTTTAAATTCTGAAGAGTGTTCTTTTGATGATTTCTTTAAGATTGATAAGAGTTCAAAAAAAGATTCAAATGAAACAGAAAATCCATTTTATTTTGCTAAAGAAGTAAAAAAAGAAGTACCTAGTTTAAGTGTATCATTTGATAGTTTTCCAGCTAAGATTAAAGAACCTGTTAAAGAATGCAATTTTATAATGTCTAATGAAGAGGTAACTTATCATAAAAATGCTGTAAAATCAAATGACAGATTTTTATTAGATAGTGCTAATACTTTTAGGGTACAATATGGTTTAAAGAATGTTCATGAATATAGTTCTAGGTTTATTATTAATGTTTTTAATTTATTAAGAAATATTCCAGCATATGTTATAAATAGATCTAAAGTTAAATATATGGTTAGTGATACTTGTAGATTTTATAAAGGTAGTGATTTATTAAGTTATATTGCTTATACTAAAAAGAGAAATTCTATTTTAACTGGATTAAAAAGTGTATTTAGTAAATCATATTTATTTAATGGAGAAGGTAAATATTTAAATGTTCATAATAATTGTTCTAAATGGTTAAATGATTATTGTGAAAAGAACAATTTAAGTGTTAATCCAAATTCTTTATCATTAAGATAATTTGAAATGGCTCATTACTGAGTCATTTTAGTTTTAAAAAATTAAGTATTAGATTTTTCTTGTATTATTATTATTTTAGTGTATAATTGAAAATGAAAATCATTTTTAATTTTGAAAGAAGGCACATATGACTTATAATACTAAACAAAAAGATATAATTATTGATTTAATTAAAAAACAAAAAAAGGATTTTACAATTAAAGACATTTATTCTAAATTAGATGGTAAAATTGGACTTTCTACAATTTATAGATTAATAGATAGATTAGAAAGTGATGGCTCTGTAAGTAGAAGTCTAGGTAAAGACAATATTACATATTATCAATATTTAGAAAAGTGCAAGGAAGAAAATCATTTTTATTTAAAATGTGAAAAATGTGGCAGACTTATTCATATAGATTGTGAATGTATAAGTGATTTAACTAATCATATATTAGTTAATCATAAGTTTAAAATGTCTAAAGAACACATCATTATAAATGGTTTATGTGAAGCATGTAAGTAAGAAAGGTGATTTATTATGCAAGAGTTTATATTAGATGGATTAGTAGATACTTTAAAACTATTACCATACTTATTAATTACATTTATTATTTTAGAATTAATTGAACACAAATTTGGGAAAAAAAGTGAGAAAATTTTAGCTAAAAATAAAAAGTATGGTCCATTATTAGGAGGAATTTTAGGAGCCTTACCACAGTGTGGTTTTAGTGCAATGGCAACAAGTCTTTTTTCAAGTAAAATTATAACAATTGGAACTTTAATTGCAGTATTTTTATCTACTAGTGATGAAATGTTACCAATTATGTTAAGTGAAAAAGTGAATATTTTAATACTTTTAAAAATAGTTGGTTTTAAAGTTTTTGTTGGAATTATTATTGGTTTTATAGTGGATTTAATAATTAAAAGAAAAGATAGTTCTATTACAATCCATGAAAAATGTGAAAAAGAGCATTGTACTTGTGATGAAAATGGAGTTTTCATATCTAGCTTAAAACATACTTTAAAGATTGGATTATTTATTTTAATAGCTAATTTATTTATTAACTTTATTATATTTGAAGTTGGGGAAGATAAATTAGAAAACATTTTACTTAATAAAAATATTTTTACATATTTTATTGCTAGTTTGGTAGGTTTAATTCCAAATTGTGCTAGTAGTGTAATTATTACTGAAGGATATTTATCTGGTTTAATTACTATTGGAACTCTTTTATCAGGCTTATTAACTGGTAGTGGACTTGGTATTTTATTACTATTTAAAAATAATAAAAATTTGAAAGAAAACTTAACTATATTAGGTATTATTTATTTTGTTGGAGTTATTATTGGTTTAGTAACTGACTTAATTATATAGACGTTAAATGTCTATTTTTTAATTTGGTAAAAACAATATTTGACAATTTTTTTATATTAAATGAATTATATTTATTGTAGGTGATAAAAATGCGTAAAAGATTTATTACTTATCCTAAATATAATTTTAATTATATGAAAATTATAATATTTATTCTTTTTGGAATTATAGGCTTTGTCGTAACTATAAAAATACTTTTTAATAATTTTATAAATAATAATACTGAAGAAAGGGTAAATGAAATGCTTGCTATTAGTTCTAATAATCTTATTGGAAATATTTCTATATTAGATGTAGCAAATATTAATTTGTCGAAACCAGAAACACTTCTTAGTATGTCTTTTGGTAAAGTTGAACCTATTAATTATGAAGTAAAAAAAGAAAATAATGAAAAAGAGGTTAGTTCTACTAAAAAAGAAAATAAAGAACCTTTAGTTTATATTTATAATACTCATCAAACAGAGGAATATGATCCAGGTTATTTAAGAGAATATAATATAACTCCAACTGTTTATATGGCAGCAAATATTTTAAAAAAGAAACTATCTAATTTAGGAATTGAATCAGTAGTAGAAGATGAAAATGTTGTAGATGTTTTAAGAAGAAATAATTGGAAGTATTCTGATAGTTATAAAGCAAGCTTAATTTGGCTGCAAAAAGCACATGAAAAGTATCCTAGCATTAAGTTTTTTATTGATTTACATAGAGATAGTGTAACATCATCCAAAACGATTAATGATGTAGCATATGCTAAAATGATGTTTGTTATTGGTATGAACTTTGAAGGTTATGAAAAAAATGAATCATTAATGCTAAAATTAAATAATTATTTAACTGAACACTATGAAGGATTAATGAGAGATGTTTTATATGCTAAAAATAATAAATTTAATCAAAATTTTAATGAAAATGTCATATTAATTGAAGTAGGTGGACCTAAAAATACGATTGAAGAAGTACAAAATAGTATAAGTGCTTTGGGTAATGCTTTAGAGTATGTAATTGGAGGAAATAGTGGAAACTAAGAAAAAAGATTATAAGAAATTTAAGTTTTTATTTTACACTTTATTAATAATATTTGCTTTTTTATATATAATGGGTAAAACTGGATACTATGAAAATAAATTATCTTCATCAGCAAAATTAACTAAAGAAGCTATATTAGAGTTTGAAAAAGATGTAGCAGATGGTAAACCAGTTGATATTAAAGATTATATAAAAACAGATGATAAGGATTATAAAAATAAATATTCATCTTTAGGTTATACGATTAGTAATACTATCGATACAGCTTTAAATGATGGAACAAAGTATATTGTAAAAATCTTAGAGGCTTTATTTAGTTAACTATTTATGATAAACTTATTTTAGTGATTAATTATGAATAAATTAAAATATATATTTAGAGCTATAAAAAGTTTAAATATTAAGAATATGTTTAAAGTAGCCCGTAAAGTAGCAAAAAAAGCTCATAAACTAACAATTATTATTTTTATTGATATGATTTATTCAGGTTTTAAATATGGCGCAGGTTACTATGATTATCAAGAATTTGAATTTTATAATTTAAATAAAGATGAAAGATGTACTTATTTAACAAGAACTAAGAATAATTTAATAATTAAAACTTATAATAATAAAGAATTCTTTCATAAATTTGATAATAAAGATGAATTTAATAATATATTTAAAAAATTCATTAAGAGAGATTATTTAGTTATTGACGAGAATTCTTTTGATAAATATAAAAAGTTTATTGATAAACATAATCCTATTATTGTAAAGCCAATTGATGGTTCTGGAGGAAAATTAGTTGAAAAATATGAAATAGATGAAGAATCTAATATAAAAGCTTTATTTAATACTTTATTAATAAGAAAACAATTATTAATTGAAGAATGCATAATTCAGCATAAAGAAATTGATAAACTATATGCAGATGCAGTTAATACTTTAAGAATATATACTTTTTATAATGGAAAAGATACGGCTATATTAAATACGGTTTTTAAAATAGGTAATGGAGGAGTAACAGATAATTTCTCTAGTGGAAGTATGTACACTTTTGTTAATAATGAAGGAAAAATAATTTGTCCTGCTATTGATCAAGATGATAATTATTATATTAGTCATCCAATAACTAAAGAAAAAATAATTGATTTTCAAATTCCTATGTTTAAAGAAGCCCTAGAATTAGTAAAAAAGGCAAGTAAAGTTATTCCAGAGGTTAAATATATTGGCTGGGATGTAGCAATAAGTGATAAAGGGCCAGTAATTATTGAAGGAAATTGTTACCCAGGTGTATTTCAAATGAAACCTTCATTTAGTGAAAATAAAGAAGGATTAGTGCCTATATATGAAAAATATATGGATATTAACCTAAAAAAATAAAAAATCTACTTGAACAAAGGTTAAAAATGTATTATAATCTACTTGTTCAGTTGATTTGTCCCCGTAGCTCAGCTGGATAGAGCATACGCCTTCTAAGCGTACGGTCACGCGTTCGAATCGCGTCGGAGACACCATCGAATAATATGTTCGAACTTGTTCGAACTTAATATAAGGAGCTTGAAAAAAGTTCTTTTTTTGTTATTATGTATTTGTCAAGGAAACTTGAATAAAATAAAAAAGGGAACATTCAATTTTCCAATGTTGAATGTCTACCAAAATTTCTTTAGTTAGACATTTAAGTTAATAAACTTAAGTGTCATTTTTTTATTTCAACCTTTAAAGGATGAAGGTAGACACTCAACAATTAAATGTTCCTAATGAAATTATATCAAACACTTGTTTATGATACAGTTATTAATCCAATTTATTTTTAAATCAATTTATTCGTTACAATTTAATCTTTTTCTCTGAAATAAATATATTTTATTGTTATGCTTTCTTTTATTTTATATAATAAAAATGAAAGGAAACAAACTTATGAATATAAATGATATTAAAATGAAATATCCTGGTTTTTATTATTACCAAATGGATAATTTTGCTAACATTACTTTAGTTTTTAAATTTAATATTAATGAAAATAAAGAAGATTTAGTTAAAAGTTATATTTTATGTGATTATTTGAATCAAACTAATAAAAAATATCAAACCCTAAAAGATATTAATAATAAGTGTCGTGATTTATATGCTTCTGATTATGAAGTTTTTACTACAAATAGAGGACAAAAAAATTATATTGAATTTAAGTTTACAATGCTAGATTATAAAATTATTGAAGATAATTTTTTTAGAGATGCTATTAATTTTTTTAAAGATATTATGTTTGAACCAAATTTTAATGGTGATAAATTAGATACTGCTTTATTTGAGAAAATTAAACAAGAATTATATGATAGTGAAAAGGAAAAAAGTTATGAACCACGTTTTATGGAACACAGAATTTTTTTACAAAATTTAATACCAAACTCTAATTTAATAAAAGAAAGAATTAAAGATTTACCAGATTTAGTAGAAGTATTATCTAAAATAAAGGAACAAGATATTGTTAATTTTTATTATGAAATTATAAATAATTTTGCAAGAGGATATATTTTTGGAAATTTATCAGATAATGAAATTGATTATATTGCAAAATGTTTTAATTTTAAAAAAACTAATTTTGATAATAATTATTTTGTAAAAGAACAAATTTCTGAAGGAGAAAAAACAGTAATATCTAAAGAAACTAGTCAATCATATTTATATGTAGTTTATGATATATTAAATAATAAACTTGATGAAAATTATATTTTTAGAGTGATTCTTAATATATTAAATAGTTCATCGGGACTTGTATTTAAGGTTTTAAGAGAAGAATTAGGTCTTGTTTATAGTGCTAATGCTGATATGTATTCAATGCGTGGTTTTATGTTTATAAAAGCTAAAATTGATAAAAAGAATAAAGATAAATGTTTAGAAGGTATTAATGAAATAATTAGAAGGTTACATGATAAAAAAATTGTAGGAGATTTATTAAAATACTATAAAGAATTAGTTAATGATAGAGCATATACTAATAAAGAAAACTATAATTATTATTTAAATAATTTAAATCATTATGTTTTTGAAGAAGAAATGGAAGAAGAAAAAGAAATTGAACTAATTAATAAGTTAACAGCTGAGGATATAATAAAATATGTAAATAAATTAGAAAAGAAATATATTTTCTTCTATCAAGGTGATAAAGATGAGAAATAATTATATTAAAAAAGTATTAAAAAATGGAGTTAAATTATACTTATATATAGATTCAAACATGCGTAAAACTTATGTTGATTTTGCAATAGATTATGGCTCAAATGGTAAATATTTTAAATTTTATTATAAAAACAAATTATATAAAGTAGGCCCAGGAGTTGCTCACTTTTTGGAACATTTATTAGGGGAGCATTCTAAGTATGGTAATTTATATAAAGTATTTAATGATAAAAAATATGAAGTTAATGGGGGAACTTCTTTAAATTATACTAGATATTATTTTTGTGGGACAAAAGATATTAAAGAATCTATTAAAGAACTAATTAATGCTATAGAAGAACCAATATTTACAAAAGAAGATGTTGAAAATTCAAGAAAAGCGATAATTGAAGAAACTAAAAATCCTACTAATGATAAATATAGTCAAAATTCTTTTTTAGCATTTTATAATTCTTATAAAGATTTAAATATTATTGATTTGACTTTATCAGGAATTGGTAATGAACAAACTACTTTAAATATAGATTATGATACTTTAAAGTTATGCTATGATGCTTTTTATTATGATGAAAACAAATCTATTTTAATTGCTGGTAATTTTGATGAAGAAGAAATGACTAATTATATTGAAAGTATTTATGATAAGATAAAACCACATAAAAAAATGGTTAAAAACTATACTTATTTAAACTTAGATAAATATAAAAGAAGAAAAGAAATTCGTTATACTAATCTATCAAAAGATTTAGTTACTATTTCATTTAAAGAAAAAAATACTCTTAAATTATCAAATCTAGAATTAGATACATATATAAAGTTTTTAATTTCTAGTAAATTATTACAAGAATGTAAGTTTGTTGATAATTTAGTTAAACAAAATATTTTATCTCATATTTGGCAAAAGACATCTTTTATTGTTAATGAAGAATATTTTAATATAATTATTAGTTCTAGTGTAAAAGATACAGATGTTTATTTAAAAAAATTAAAAAAAGAATTAAAAATAAATAACTTTAATGAAGATGATTTTAATTTATTCAAGAAAAGTATTATAGCAGATGAGGCAGGGAAGATAGATTTTAAATATAGTATTTTTAAAAGATTTCATGGACTTAGAGAATATACTGAAAATTTTGATGATATAGATTTTTATAAAAGTATAAGTTTTAATAAATTTTTAGAATTTTATAATGAGTTATCTTTTAAGGATTATACTATATCAATATTTAAAGATGAAAGTAGTAAAATATAATTTTAAGCATTTAAAACAATTGATTATCATTTTTTAGTGTGATAAAATCTTATTTGTAAAGCGATTATATGGGATTAGTAATTAAATAAGTCATTATAGAGAGTTAACATTTGGTGTAAGTTAATATGATAAGTTTAATGAATCTACCTATTAGCGATGTTAATAGCATCCGGCCTAGCCGTTATATTTAATTAAGAAAACAAAGGATGGTACCGCCTTTTTGGCTCCTTACCAATCCTTTTTTGTTTTTAATGAAAGGAGTAATATAAATGGAAAGAAATCTTAATTTAAATACAATATATAGACATTTTAAAGGGGATTTATATCTAGTTTTAGATGTTGTAATTGATTCTGAAACTAAGAATGAATTAGTTTTATATAAAGCCTTATATGGTGATTGTAAAACTTATGTAAGACCACTTGAAATGTTTTTATCAGAAGTAGATCATGTAAAGTATCCTAACGCACTACAATTATATCGTTTTGAAGAACAATATATTGAATCAAAGAATAAAGGTACTATAACGAAAGGAAGATAATTATGATAGATATTAAAATAATAAGAGAAAATAAGACTAAAGTAAAAGAAAATATTAAGAAAAAATTTCAAGATGAAAAATTACCTTTAGTTGATGAGGTGTTTGAACTTGATGAAGAGGTAAGAGAAGCAAAAGTAAAAGGTGATAATTTAAGAGCTGAAAAAAATTCTTTGTCAAAAGAAATTGGTAATTTAATGCGTGAAGGCAAAAAAGAAGAAGCAGAAGATATAAAGAAAAAAATTGCTGATATGGATGCACAAATTAAAATTTTAGAAATTTCTGAAGAAAAGAAAAATGCTTTAATTAAAGAAAAAATGATGCTAATTCCAAATATTATTGATGATTCTGTTCCAATAGGTAAGGATGATTCTGAAAATGTGGAAATAGAGCGTTTTGGAGAGGCAACTATTCCAAGTTATGAAATACCATATCATGCTGATATTATTAATGCTCTTGGTGGTATGGATAAAGAATCAGCAGGACGTACTAGTGGAGAAGGATTTTACTATCTTTTAGGAGATATTGCAAGACTTCATGAGGCTATGATTGCTTATGCTAGAGATTATATGATTGATAAAGGCTTTATCTATGTTATTCCACCATTTATGATTAGAAGCGAT
>CAJOQL010000114.1 GCA_905236935.1 uncultured Bacilli bacterium | reverse complement strand
GTGATGAATCTGCTTCAGTTGCGGTCATAACAAGACTTGCTACATCTCCACCAAAAAGGCGTGCTAAATCATCTATTGTATAATCTGTTTCTTCTACTACATCATGTAAATAACCAGCTGCTACAACATTGTCATCAAACCCATATTTTTTTAGAATTAATCCTACAATAATAGGATGAATCACATAAGGTTTATCTTTTTCACTTTTGCGCATTTGCCCAGCATGAGCTCTTATGGCAAAACTAAGCGCTCTTTCACTTATAGTCATACTTCTCACCTTCAGTAATTCCCATTATTATAGTAAATTATTAATAAATTGTAAACTATTTTTATCTAAAAAATCGATGACCTTTTATCCCTTTTTTCTTAGTATTTGGGTCAATATAGATTTCACCTTCTCCTGGCATAATGGTAGCAATTAAAAAATAGCCATATATAAGTATCAAAATAATTAAACTAAAATAATTAAATATATTTGATACGGGACTCATTTTTAGTATAATACTAGATAAATATTCTCCTACAAAAACTGCGATATAAAATATTAAAATATCAATAATTAAATAGCTGTTTTTAAATAAATATTTAATGGCATAAAATAAAGTTGGGATTAATAAAATCATAACAATTAAGCTAATACACTTTGCTAGTAAAAAATTCGGATTTGAAGATATAAATGGTATTTCTATCAAAGTCCATATTAAAGAAGGAAAAACTACTAATTTCATGTGTTCCCAAACGCTTTCATTAACAGCTGAAAGCAAAGACACATATTTATTGTGATTACTTAAATCATAAGTAAAATGTAATATTGTACCAACTATTGAAATAAATAAAAATCCATAAAATGAAATCAATCTTATCACCACTAAAATTATATTAAGATTTATTAGTTATATTCCCAAGCATATTTATTAAGTATACATACAATATATTAGGAGGAATATTTATGTATGAAAAACTTAAATTAAAAGATTGTTCTAATATTATTCAAAATAGAAATAGAGCTGTATTAGCAGTGTGTAATTGTAATAATCCATATCAAGAGTTAGTTTGGTATGATACAGATTGTTTTTGTGGTTGTATAACTTTATATTTTAAAATATGTAAATGTGGGGATCTTGCTAATATTATAAGTGATAATACAGATGCAAGTTTATTAATTACTAATACTTGTAATAATTATGTAGAAACTGTTTTGTTAGAAGGCTCTTTAAATGTTTTAGATGATGAATTAGACTGTTGCTGTCGAGAGAAAAAAACATGTTTTAAGAAAGTAAGATTTAATATAGATAGAGTAAATGGTAAAAGATATTGTAATCGTTAAAAAAAGATGTTCTTAACATAATTTGAACATCTTTTCTTTTTAGGAAATTAAATCACAGATGATATTAGATATTTCAGTAGGATTTTCAACACTTAACCCTTCAATTAATCTAGATGATGAGTAAAGTATTTTGGCATATTTTTTTAGTTCTTCTTTATCTTCTTGATATAATGTTTTTAATTTATCTACGATTTTATGTTTTTCATTTATTTCTAAAACCATTTTAGCTTTAACTCTTTCGTCAGTTGGCATTGCATTTATAACTTTTTGCATTTCAACGCTTATTTCTCCATCAGTTGTTAAACAAACTGGATGATTAGTAAGTTTATTTGTAAGTCTTACATCAACTACTTCGCCTTCAAGAGAATCTTTTATGAATGAAAGCATATCCTTATTATCATCATTAGCTTTCTTTAAGGCTTCTTTTTCTTCTTTTGTATCTAAATCTAAACTGCTATCAGAAACATTCATAAACTTTTTGCCATCCATTTCACCTAAAACTTGAATAACAAATTCATCTAAATAATCTGTCAAATATAAGATATCATAACCTTTACTTTTAACTTGTTCTACTTGTGGAAGCATATTTATTTTATCAATTGTTTCACCTGATGCATAGTAAATATTTTCTTGATTTTTTTCTAAATTGTTAACGTATTCTTCTAGGGTAACAAAATCTTCTTTTTTAGATGAGTAGAAAATAAGTAAGTCTTTAAGTTTATCTTTGTTCATACCATACATATTGTATACGCCATATTTAATTTGACTGCCAAATGCTTCAAAGAATTTTTTATAATCATCACGATTTTCTTTTAGCATACTTGCAAGTTCATTATGGATTTTAGTTTCTAGGGTTTTAGCAATAGTGTGAACGGTATGATTATTTTGAAGCATTTCTCTTGAAATATTTAATGATAAGTCAGCAGTATCTACTACTCCTTTTACAAAACTGTAGTATTCTGGAAGTAAATCTTCACATTTTTCCATAATTAGAACGCCATTAGTATATAGTTCTAAACCTTTTTTATAGTCTTTATAATAATAATCAAAAGGGGCATGACTTGGTATAAACATAAGTGTTTTATATGAAACTGTGCCTTCTACGCTAGTATGAATAACTTTTAAAGGTTTCTCATAATCATAAAATTTATCTCTATAAAAACTATTATATTCTTCTTCAGTTATTTCATTTTTATCTTTTTTCCATAAAGGAGTCATAGAATTTAAGGTAATTACTTCTTTAACAGTTTCATATTCATCTTTTGATCCTTCTTTTAGGCGACTATTTTCTACTTCCATCATAATTGGATATCTAAGATAATCACTGTATTTTGAAACTAAATTTCTAATAGTATATTCTTCTAAATAGTCACTATATTTTTCTTCTTCAGTATCATCTTTTAAGTAAATTTTAATTTCAGTACCAACATTATCTTTATTAGTTTTAGTTATTGAATAGCCATCAGCACCTTCACTTTCCCATAAATAAGCATCATTTTCATTATACTTACGAGATAATACTTCAATTTTTTTAGCAACCATGAAGGCTGAATAAAATCCTACACCAAATTGGCCAATTATTTCAGTATCTTTGCTGTCTTTGTTTTCTTCTTTAAATCTTAAAGAGTCGGATTCTGCAATTGTTCCTAGATTATTTTCTAATTCTTGTTCATTCATTCCGATACCATTATCTTTAATTGTTAGAATTTTATGCTCTTTATCACGAATTATTTCAATTTTAAAATCATCTCTATTTATTTCAATTGAGCCATCAGTTAATGAGATATAGTTTAATTTATCAATGGCATCACTAGCATTAGATAATAATTCTCTTAAAAAAATTTCTTTGTTTGTATATATTGAGTTTATCATCATATCTAATAATTTTTTGGATGATGATTTAAATTCTTTCTTCTTCATATATTCCTCTTTTCTATTAAATAGTCTAATACTAAAATTAGCACTTGTCAATATAAAGTGCTAGAATATATAAATTTAATTTATACCAAATTCATTAGAGAGTGCGACTTATCCTGAAAGGCAAAAATAAAAGCAATCCCATTATCTATCTAGGATTGCATGTAAATTTTAATTATTTAAAAATATTAATATTTAATAGTTTTATAATTGCCAATTTATAGGTTCAATACCATTTTGTTCAAGAAACTGATTAGTTTTAGAAAAAGGATGGCTGCCAAAGAAACCATATCTAGCACTAAATGGTGATGGATGAGCAGATTCTAAGACTAAATGCTTAGGATTTGTAATAAATTCTTTTTTACTTTTAGCAAAATTTCCCCAAAGAATAAAAACAACTGGTTCTTCTTTTTGATTTAAAACTTTAATTATATAATCTGTTAATCTATTCCATCCTAATTTTTGGTGACTGTTAGGTTGATCTTTAACTACTGTAAGTGAAGAATTTAAAAGAAGTACTCCTTCTTTAGCCCATGATGTTAAATCCCCACAGTTTGGTTCTTCAATTCCTAAATCATCATATATTTCTTTATAAATATTTTGAAGGCTTGGAGGAAGTTTTATTCCTTTTTGAACAGAAAATGATAGTCCATGGGCTTCTCCTTCTCCATGATAAGGATCTTGCCCAACAATTACAACTTTAACATTTTCATATGGAGTAAGCTTTAAAGCATTAAAAATGTTCTCTTTTAAGGGGTATATCGTTCTAGTTGCATATTCTTCTTCAATTATATTCCAAAATTTAGCAAAACCAGAACTATTCCAAATAACATTTAGTTTTTCATCCCATGAATTTCCAATCATTATTTTTCACTTCTTTCATTACTTCTTTTATAACATGCTTGATAAGCAAAAAGTGTGCAAATACTAGTAAAGATTAAAGCAATTATAAAATTATATTTTAAACCATAAGTTAAACAAAATCCACATATTAATGTACCAATAGCTTTGCAAAAATAACCTATCATATTGCAAAGATTAGAAAAAGGTAGTTGTTTTGAACTATCAAATCTATTTATGTACGGAGCATCTACAACATGAGTATAAGCTGATGAAGTAAGAACTGTAAACATTAATCCAGCAATAATAGTGTATTTGTTAGTAAAAATAGAAGCAATTAAATAAGAAATAATTCTTCCACCATATTTAACGGATAAATTTATATAATTATTTTTAGATGTTAATTTATATAGTATTAGGGTAGCAATTCCAACTGCTAAAACACAAAATGCTAATTTAATATAAGAGGCAATTACTGGTTCAAATCCTAATTCTTTAGTTAATATAGTCATTAAAATACCTACTAATGTGTAATATGAAATATCATTAAAGATAATAAATAATAAGTAATTAACAGATATTTCATCATTTTTTATTTGTCGATTTAGTTGTAATAAAATATCGTTGCCAGTATCTATATTTTTTTCTTTTGAGTATTTATTGACATCTGTTTTTACTAAAAATAAAGCGGATATTAAAATGGATATTGAAGCAATAATTGCATATGTATTATATGTAATACTTAAATTAGTAAGCGTCTTTCCAAGTAAAACAGCGGATAATATAGCAGCTATATAATAAAATATTTCGTATAGCAGTTTTCTTTTTGCGTATAATTTATCATCTTTATTAATTTTTGAAATTAAAGGGTACATTGAAGCACATATTTCAACATCTATTGCATATTCAAACATAACTAAAAATTTAATTGTAATATTTAAATTAGATTGATATAAAATAAACAATAAAGATAGTATTAACGATTTCATTCCCATAAGCATTATTACAAAGTTTTTTAGTTTGTGGGGTTTAATTAAATTAGAACTTAAAAAGATAATAGATACTGTAATTAGTGATGCTAAGCTTAAAACTGTACTTATAGTATGGGTATTTAAGGCATTATTTGAAAGCCACATCTCTAGAAAGTTATAAAATATTCCATCAGAAATTGCTAAAAATATATTTACTAATAATAGTTTTTTAATATCTTTATTCATATTGACCTACATTAAATTATTTTCTATAGCCCATGGAAGTAAATGATCTTTAATAGCAGAAGAAACTTCACTATCATCATCTCCTATTTTAAACCATTTGTATTCAATTATTTCGTCATTAGGTTTTAATGGAACATCAACTTCTTTTAAAGCTAGCATTAAATGCATTTCAATCATTAAACTAGGATCTGATAGGGCTGGTTCTCTAAAAGCCATGATTTCTTTTAGTTCTTCTTCTTTGATATCAAATCCATTTGCTATTTCTTCCTTACATTCTCTTCTTGCAGCTTCTTTAAAGGTTTCACCCTTTTCTACTCCACCACCTACTAATGTATATTTGCCTTTTTTAGCACTTCTTTGGGACATACTTATTAATACTTTTTTATCTTTAATAAAAGCAGTTCCTACAACATAAATTAAATCTTTCATATATTACCTCACTTATGATATGTTTCATTATTAATAATTTTAAATCCCCTGTATATTTGTTCAAGTAAAATTCCTCTAAATAATCCATGTGGAAAAGTTAAATCACTAAAAGATAATTTAAAATCAACTTTATTTAAAACTTCATTACTTAACCCATCTGAGCCACCAATGATAAACTCAATATTAGCGTAGTTCATTAGATTTTTAGATATAAAGTTTGCAAATTCTAAAGAGGATATTTTCTTTCCTTCAATAGATAAAGCAACTTTAAAGCTTTTAGTCATTAACTTAGAAATAATTCTTTCACCTTCTTCTTTAGGATTAGAATCTGGTAATTCAATTATTTCTAATTTATGATATTTATTGATTCTTTTTGTGTAATCATTAATCATATTTGTTAAATATTCTTCTTTTATTTTTCCGATGCATATAATTCTTATCATACTTCCACTGCCTCTGTTTTTTCATTTTGTTTGGCTACTTCATAGTTAGAAAATTCAATATTATTTTGAAGTAATTCATTTTTTAGCGTTTCAATAGCTAAAGATGGTGTGTTATTTTCTTCACTAAGATGGGCTAGTATGACCTTTTTAGTATTACTTCCAATTAGTTTGCTAAGATAAAAAGCTGATGATTCATTGGAAAGGTGTCCTACATCACTTGCTACTCTAGCTTTTAACCATTTAGGGTATCTTCCATTCATTAGCATTTCTAAATTATGATTACTTTCCATGATATATAAATTTTTATTTTTTAGTTCATCAAAATATTTTTGATTAATGTAACCAGTATCTGTTATTTGAACAATGGATGATGAATCTTCAGTTATAATGTAGCCTCTACTATCAGATGCATCATGACTAGTTTTTATATTTTCGATTATTACTCCATCTAGTTTTAAATTATCTTTTAAAAATAATATATTGTCGTAGTCCTTTAAATAATCTAAATCATTATACATTACTTCTGATAGAATAATTGTTGGTTTGTATTTATTAGTAATAACTTTAAGGGCTGATGTATGGTCAGCATGAGTATGTGATATTAAAATATAGTTTATATCACTTAGAGTTAAATTATTTTCTTTTAATTTTTCATTAATATTTTTAGCATTTGATCCAGCATCAATTAAAAAGTTAGCGGTTTTAGTCTGGATTAAGGTTGAATTACCTTTAGAACCGCTGGCTAATACGCTAACTAACATGATAACACCGAACAAGGATTTATGTAATTACCAGCAGGATTTACAATACCATAGTGTAGATGGGTTCCAGTTGATGAACCACTTGATCCCATAGTTCCAACTTGCTGGCCACGAGTAACAGTATCTCCTTCTTTTACTTTAACGTCTTTTCTTAAATGGGCATAAATAACTTTATAGCCGTTATATGAAACTGTTACATGATTTCCCCAATAATTACCACAACTATTAGAGTAGCTTCCTACATCAGCACAGCCAGAATAAACTTCAACTACTGTTCCTTCTGTTGATGAATAAATTGGTGAACCAAATCCACAACCAGATATATCAATACCATTATGGTGTTTACCCCATCTCCATTTAAATCCACTTGTAATAATATATGGTTTTATTGTTGGCCATAACCATTCATCTCCTGTAATTACAGGAACATAATTATAATCTGGTACTTGGTAAGCTTTTGTTCCTTTAGCAACTATACGATTTACAGTTGGAGTAAGCTGTTCAGATTGACTTATAAATAACTGATTGATATCACCATTTTTAAATTGAATTTTTTCAGTTACTTTATCTACTCCGTTTACACCTTCTTGAATAACTTTAGTTTGACCAGAATTAAGTGAACTGTCAGTTTTATATTCAGTTTCATATTTATTAGTTATTTTTTCAACTTTTTCAATTTCATGAACAATGGTTACAACTGGAGCGATAAGTCCGATTGATACATGTTGTCCTTTACTAAGTAAAATATCTTTATCTGGGATGTTAGGATTTGCTACTAAAAATTCTTCAATACTTAAATTATTTTTTTCGATTATATCGTTAATAGTATCTCCTTCTTTTACTGTATAATCTTTTTGTTTTTCCGTAGTTCCAAATAATAAGTATTTACTTAAATCATCAGGATTGGTAAAAATATTCTCATTAACACTTATAAGAGCTTTTTTAGTTGTGACATCTTCTTCCCAGTAAATTGATTCAATATGCTCGCCTTCTTCTTTAATTTCTGCTTGAGTATTATTTTTATAAGCATCTAATTGTTCAGCACCAACAAAGGCAGCTATGGTATTATAAAATGCTTCATCAAAGTTTTCTTTATTTAAAGTATATATGTATAATGGAGTTCTTCCTTCTTCTTTATATTTAATAGTTATTATATATCCTTCAATTGTAAATGGATCATTTTGTTCGATAATGTTATATATTTCTTCAGCTGATTTAATATTATTGTTGTAAGTACTTATCTTTTCAACATTTAAGCCATTTGGAGGATAAACTTTAGTTGTATGATACTTTTCTTTTATTTCGTTTTGTTTTTCATCTATTATATTTAATAATTCTTCTTTTGATTCGATGTATCCTAAAGTTTTACCATTTAAATATACTTTATATACTTCTACAGGAGACGCAAAACTTACAGAATTTGTACTTATTAAAACGACTCCAATACTAATAATTATGGTTATTAATAACGCTATAATATTATTCTTATTTTTCATTTAATCACTTCTTTTATTTATTTTCTTCTTTTTTAATATAATTTCTAAAATTACTCATACTTCTTTCAAAGAGTAATTCAATTGTACCTGTTCCACCACTACGATGTTTGCCAATTATAAGTTCAGTTACGGAAATATCAGTTATTTCAGAAGCAGGCTTATTATAGTAATCATCACGATAAAGAAAAGCAACTATGTCAGCATCTTGTTCAATTGAGCCAGATTCTCTTAAGTCTGACATAATAGGTCTTTTATTTTCACGAAGTTCAACACTACGAGATAACTGTGCTAAAGCAATAACTGGAACTTGTAACTCCATAGCCATAGTTTTTAAGCTTCTTGATATTTCTGATACTTCTTGTTGACGATTTCCTTCATATTTACTACTTCCACTAATTAACTGTAAGTAGTCTATTACTATCATAGCAAGGCCTTGGCTAGAGGTAGCAAGTCTGCGGCATTTAGCTCTAATTTCAGAGATTGTCATACCACTTGAATCCTCAATATAAAGATTCGTTTCACTAAGTTCGCTCATGGCTTCGTTTACTTTTTTCCAGTCATTGTGTTCTAAACGACCAGTTTTAAGTTTTCCTTGTTCAATTCCACCAGCAGCAGCAATCATACGCATTGCAAGTTGTTCAGCGCTCATTTCCATATTGAATATTGCAACTGCTTTTTTAGTTGCTTTAGCAGCATTAACAGCAAGATTTAATCCAAAGGCTGTTTTACCCATGGCAGGACGTGCAGCAATTATGATAAGTTCTCTTTCATGGAATCCACTTGTTAATTTATCTAAATCATAAAAACCGGATGGAACTCCTGTAATATCTGCACCATTTTTAGCTAAACGTTCTAATTCGTTTTGAGTGCTTTTAATTACTTCATTGATAGTTTTAAATTCTCCTGCTTTACGGGCTTTTGTAACACTAAAAATCTTTTTTTCTGCATCATCAATTAAATCATTAGTATCTTCTTCTTCATTGTAAGCATTAGTTGTAATTGAATTTGTTGTATCTATTAATTTTCTTCTTAATGCTTTATCTCTAACTATATCAATATAATAATCAATATTAGCTGCAGATACAACGGAATCGATAACATCACTTAAATATTCAATGCCACCAATTCCATTAATTGAACCTTTTTTTTCAATTTCATTTTTAACAGTTGCTGAATCTAAAGGTATTTTATTTTGATGTAATGATTTGATAGCTTCAAATATTCTTTTATTTGCTTCGCTAAAGAACATATCTGTATCTAATTCTTCACACACTTTGTCTAGGGCATATCCCGTAAGAAAAGCACAACCTAAAGCATTCATTTCTGCTTCTAAATTTTGGGGCATTAATCTTTCAGCCATATTATCCCTCTTTTACATTTATTTTTAACTGTGCAACCACCTTTTTATGCAAATTGATAAGTACAATGTGTGTACCTAATGAATCAATTGGGCAATCAATTTTTATAATCTTTTTATCTATATTTATATTTTTCTTAGATAGTTCTTCTACTATTTGCTTTGATGAAATACTACCAAAAACTTTACCATTATTACCAACTTTTACTTTAAAAGTAATTTCTAATTTTTCAATTAGTTCTTTTAATTTTTGGCATTTTTCAATTAAGGCTTCTTCTTCAGATTTTCTTTTGTTTAATTCATTATCTAAAATATTTTTACTACCAGTTGTATATTTAACTGCTAGTCCATTTTTGATAAGAAAGTTTTCTGCATAGCCATCACTTACTTCAATAATTTCATCTTTTTTGCCTTGTTTTTTTACATCTTTTAATAAAATTACTTTCATGTTTTCCTCCCATCTAAGTCAAATGTATTATATCAAATTATATAAAAAAAAGATACCTAAAATGGTACCTACTTAACAAATGGTATTAAAGCCATAAAACGAGCTCTTTTTACTTGTTTAGCAATATATCTTTGATGTTTAGCACATGCTCCTGTCATTCTTCTTGGCATTATTTTGCCTTTATCATTAATATATTTACTAACAATAGCTACGTCTTTATAGTCTACACTTTTACCTGCACACATTTGGCAGATTTTTTTCTTTTTTCTATAAAATTCAGCCATTATATAAAATCCTTTCTAAAATG
>CAJOQL010000113.1 GCA_905236935.1 uncultured Bacilli bacterium | reverse complement strand
CCGGTCAGCACCCAGGTGGAATAGTTGTAATTCCAGGATACATGGATGTCTTTGATTTTACACCTTTCCAATATCCAGCAGAAGACCCTGATTCAGCATGGCGTACAACACACTTTGGATACCATTCAATTGAGGAGTGTTTACTTAAATTAGATATTTTAGGGCACTCAGATCCCACACAGCTTAGAATGATTCAAGATTTAACAAAAATGGACGTTACTAAAGTTCCACTAGATGATAAAGAAACTATGAGCATTTTTTCATCAACTAAAGCTCTAGGAGTGACTAATGAAGAGATAATGTGTCCAACTGGAACCCTAGGAATTCCAGAGTTTGGAACTAACTTTACAATTAGTATGGTAAATGAAACAAAACCAACAACTTTTGCAGAACTTATTAAAATTTCGGGTCTTTCTCATGGAACTGATGTTTGGCTTGGAAATGCAAGAGATTTATGTACCCCGGATATTGATGGCAACATAAAAGTTCCATTTAAAGACGTTATTGGTTGTCGTGATGATATTATGGTTTATTTAATGTATCAAGGTTTAGAACCAATAAAAGCCTTTAAAATAATGGAATTTGTTCGTAAAGGTAAAGCAAGCAAACCTAAAGAAAAGGAAACCTGGGAAAAACATAAACAAACAATGATTGACCATAATATTCCAGAATGGTTCATTGATTCATGTTTTAAAATTAAATATATGTTTCCTAAAGCTCATGCAGCTGCTTATGTCATCTCTGCTTTTAGAATTGCCTGGTTTAAAGTCCATATGCCAGTATACTTTTATGCATCTTGGTTAACAAGTAAAGCCACCGACTTTGAAATTGAAACAATGATTAAAGGTTATGATGGAATAAAATCAAGAATTGAAGAGATCTTAGCTAAAGGCTATGATGCAACGCCTAAAGAAACTGGTTTATTAGAATGCTTAAAGGTATGTTTAGAAGCAACAGCTAGGGGAATGAAATTTGCTCCAATTGACCTTTATGACAGTGATGCTACAGTTTGGGGAGTTGTTGATGAAAATACAATTAGACCACCTTTTTCATCAGTTGAAGGCTTAGGTGATACTGTTGCTAAACAAATTGTTAAAGAAAGAGCCAATGCTAAATTTATAAGTATTGAAGATTTACAATCAAGAGGTAAAGTAAATTCAACTACGATTGAAAGATTAAGGACTTTAGGAATTCTTGAATCTTTACCAGAATCTAGTCAGTTAAGCTTATTTTAATTAATTATTAAATTAATATAATAGATAGGAGAATTTTAATTATTACTATTAATTAAAGTAATGAAATATGAAAAAAATATTATTATTAATAGCAACTTTTTGTTTAATAACTGGTTGTAATAAGGATGAACAAATGGAAGAATTAAAATATAAAACAATGGTTATTGAGGTAAATAATCATAGACTTTTAGTCAATTTAGAAAACAATAAAAGTGTGAAAGCTTTATTAGAAAAATTGGATGTGGCAGATATTACAGTTAATGCAAGTGATTATGGCAATTTTGAAAAAGTTGGTTCTTTAGGTTTTAATTTACCTAGAACTGATAAAAATATTACAACAAAGCCTGGTGATGTAATTTTGTACCAAGGTAGTCAAATAACAATTTATTATGATGAAAATACTTGGAATTTTACTAAACTTGGTTCCATTGATATTTCAAAAGAAGAACTAATTAAGATATTAGGTAGTGGAGATGTAACTTTTACACTAAGAAAGGAAAGTAAATGAAAAGTTTAATTATTTATTTTAGTAGAGCAGATGAAAATTATTTTGGAGGAAGTTTAAATTATATTGAAAAAGGCAATACTGAAATAGTTGCCGAATATTTACAAGATTTAACTGGGGCGGATATGTTTAAAGTAGAACCATTAGTGCCTTATGCTAAAGATTATAATACTTGTATAAATGAGGCTAAAGAAAGAGTACATAATGCCCCAATAAAAAATACTTTAAGTAATATAAATAATTATGATACTATTTATATACTAAGCCCTATATATTGGGGAACTTATGCACCTGAAATAGAAACTGCTATAAAAGATTTAAATTTTAATGGGAAAAAAATAGTACCTATTTCAACGCATGAAGGATCTGGTTTAGGTAATATTTTAAGTGATTTAAGAAATATATGTAGTGGTGCTATATTAACAGAAGGCCTTGCAATTAGAGGTTCTGAAAGTTATAATTCAAAAAATATTTTGCAAGAGTTTATTTCTAGAATAAATTAAGATTAAAATTTTTATAGTCAAAAGTTTTTTCCTAAAGAGAGTGATTAAATATTACTCTCATTTTTTGCAGAAAAATCATGTTTTATGAGGATTTGACATTTGAAGTTTAATCCCCATTTAGGCCAATAAAATTTAGCATTTACCAGAATTTTTCTTATTTTATTAGTAGTTTTTAATATATTATAAATAAGATTAAAATAAAACGTATATAATTTATATATAAATACAAATATTATTTTATAAAACCCCATAAATAAAGGCATAAATAGTAAAATTACTCTCTTTAAGTAAAATGAGAAAAAATTTGAGAAGCTACAAAAAGAGAAACAAAAACAATTAAATAATCGTAAAATAGTAATCTTACAATTAAAAAATATGCTACAAATTGAAGAAAAAATGTCAAATCACGTGTTATAATGAAATAGAAAGACAGGTCTTTATGAAAAAAATAAAAAAATTCTAAAATAAAAAAATGGTGGTTAATACCAATAGGAATTGTAGTAATCGTTTTAATAATTTTAGATAGTTTTTGTGTTATAATTATAATAGAGGGTGATAATATGAAAAAGAAGTATAATTTAACAAAATCACAAATGAACGTTTTATATGAATTTGATGAAAGTGGAAATATAGCTTTTACAGATAAAAATATTGTTTGGGGCCATTTAAAAATAAACCAAAAAATAGATTTTAACAGACTAAAAGAAGCAATTAATTATATTTTTAAAAACAACGATGGTATAAGAATAAAACTATACAAAGAAAATGATAAAATATTACAATATTTTGAAAATTATGAAAAGCAGGATATTGAAATAGTTGATGTTAACACAAAAGAAGAAGTCCAAAATTTAAAAAATAAAATTATTAATAAACCATTTGAAATGTTTGATTCATTCTTATTTAATATAGTTATTTATAGATATAAAAATGGTTTTGGAGGCATAATTATAAAATTGAGCCACGTAATAGGCGATGGTTATACGCTAGGATTACTACTATATGAAGTATTGGGATACTACAGCAAAGCAACAAAAAGGATTGT
>CAJOQL010000112.1 GCA_905236935.1 uncultured Bacilli bacterium | reverse complement strand
TGTCTTTTCATTTTTACTTTATTATTCATAGTTTTACTCCTTATCTTGTTTAGTTCTTAAAACCTTTTTCATATAACAGCCACCACTAAAATGTTTAACGCATTCTAAACATCCTATACATTTTTTTTCATTTATTGTATATGATATATCAAATTTTTCTCCTTTTTGCTTATTATTATGTTTAATTGTAATTGCATCATATTTACAAACACTCTCACAAGCCATACAACCAATACATGTTTGAAATTTTGTTATTTGATTTTTTATAAGCATTTCACGAATTTTAGGATTACTAAATACTTTTGTTTCTTTTAAAACAGATACTTTCAAAAGTTTCTGACCAATTTTACCAGTTAACTTTAATATAGGTTCTTTTGTTCTTTTATCTAATACGTATACTTCCCCTAATCTCTTATTTCCTATATTAAAATCAAGCAAGCCAAATGGTTTAAACAATTCATATAAAGTATTATCAATAGGTTTATTTAAATCAAAATTTAATGCATTTTCTTCCAATACACAAGGTTTGAAAGATAGTATTGCATTTTCACTATAATTTAATCCATTTCCACCTTGTCTTGCTTTCCAACCACCAGAAGAAATATATTCACTCGGATCAGGTTTGCCAATCTGTTTTGCAAAATCCAATAATATATCGTGAAATTTTATATACTCATCTTCCATATAAATACTAGATAAATATTCTGACCAATACGAGTTATTAGGACAACACCAACATCCAACTCTTGAAAATCCTTTTTTATAAGCATTATTGAATGGTATCTTTCTCGTTAAAATATATAACCATACATCAAAATCCATCCAATCAATAATAGGTGCTACCGTCTCTTGCTTAGTTATTTTTGCCCCTTTACTCTCTCTATCATATTTACTACGAGCAATAGATTCATTTCTTCTTAATCCTTGAAAAGTTAATACTTTTGTCTTATTTTTAAATGTTGCATCTATTTTTCTTGTTATAGAACCTGTCTTAAAAATTGTACAACACCATCTCATCATTCTACTTGGAGGTCCTATCACCTTACATAGTTCATTAAAATTTTGTTCCTTATTTTTAGCAACAAGTAGCGGTGTTGTTAGATGTATCTTTTTGAATTCTTCCAAATAAGCAGCTGTTTCCGGATATTCAAGTGTTGTATCACCATAAATATGTATTATCTTGTCAGTACCTAATGCATTCATAACTAAATCACTAGTTACCGTAGAATCCTTCCCCCCAGAAAAAGAAACAAACATCGAATCTACACCATAATCCTTTGAAATCTTTTTAATATAATCATGAGCTTCAGTTACAATAGAATTATATCTTATGTTATTGGCTTTAATAAAATCTTTAATATATGTTAAGTTATAAAAAGATTCAATATATTTTTGATTATCATTTTCATTTTCTTGTATTATTTTTTTAACATCTTTATAATTGATATTATTAACAACTTCTTTTACAGAAAATTTAATTTTTTCTCCATTTACATAATAATTATTACCTGAAGTATTCCATACTGACTTATCAGCATACTTAAAAGGATTACCTTCTAGAGCTTCAAGCAATAATCTTTCTTGTGGAAACACAGGCCTAATATCCGTTCCTATATAATTAGCTTTTTGCCCACATATTGAGCAAGTTCCATCATATAAAGGAATATTGCAATTCTTACAATAATATATTTCGGATTTATCAATATAAGTTCTACTATCGCATACAGGACAAGTACTAGATTCACATACTAAATTATCACAATTATAGCAAATATATTTAATCATATGAATCTACTCCTCCTACAATTTCTATGAATATTTTCTTAAATATTATATCATATATTTTACTGGAGAAAAAATATATTTGTAATATGTTTACCCAGTTTTTAATAAAACAAAAAAAGTAGAACGTTTGAACTACCTTTTCTTTTTAATACTATATATACATCATATTATTTATAAATTTATTGAAATTGTAAAACTTTGTCATTATTATTTATTAATTTAAAATATACTTAATCATACACATCTAATTAATTATTGATCTATATATTTTAAAATATCTAAATTATTTATATCTTCTTCATAATAATCTTTGTTTTTATATATACAATCAATTGAACTATCAAAATAATATTTTTTCTTATCAACATATTCTTTAATATTGTATTCATATAGATTAATATTGTATTTATTTATTATTTCATTTTTTATTTCACTAATAAATATTTTATCTTTATTAATAAAACTATTAATAAAATCTTTTGAATTAACTTGTTCACTAGTTTTAATAAAAACAGTATTATTTTGAATAGTAAAAGATTTAATATTATCTATAGTGGAAATAATTGTCTCATAAAAACAATCCGGAAAATTATATGATTTTAAAACATTTATAAAATTACTTTTATTTAATGTATATAAATTAAAATATTCACCTTCCTGAATTACATTTTCAATATTTTGTATATAATTTTTAATATCATTTTTATTAATGCCTAATTCATTTAATTTTTTTATTGTAATATATTTACCATTTTCTATTTCAAATAAATCTAAATTATATATAAAATTATAAATATAGCTTGTATAAGTTGAACCTATTTTTTTCATTTCTGAATTTATCTCATAATAGTCATTACTAAGTATAATATCTCCTAGATATGCTTCAAGATTAGAAATTGTATTTCTCATTATATAATTTCCTCTTAATTTATAACCTAATTTAGCCATATTTAAGTTATTTATTAGTGTGAAATCATTTATATCAAATAATCTTGTTAGCAACTCTTTAATAGTTTTTATAGAATAAATGTCTTCTATCAATTCATTATTTAAAACTTTTATTTGTTCCTCACTAAATTCAACAGATTCACTAATTATTTGACCATTAGTAATATATTTACTAAAAGTACTTGATAGTAAAGCTCTAAATGTATTATTTTTATGTCCATAATTTTGATATACATAATCGACAAATTCATCTAAACCAATTGGTGATAATTCATGAATAAGATTATCAATAAATACAATCTTGTTAGTGCAATCAATAAAAATATCAGGCATTCTTGAAAATATTATCTTTCCATTATAATTACCAATAACTTTTCTTAATAGATTATGTAATTCATATTCATTTTTTATATTAATTTTCTTCATTAAATATTGATTATTATTAAAGAAAAATTCAGTTGAATAATCGCCAGAATCAACATTTAGCATTTCTTGAAGTAATTTTATTGTTCTTTTATCAAGACTTCCAAAATCATAATATCTATAATTTTTTCCATTTT
The DNA here is from genome assembly GCA_905236935.1 of uncultured Bacilli bacterium. The sequence continues at coordinate 3,897 of CAJOQL010000112.1, read as the reverse complement.
CACATAAAACATTTGAGCATCGGTTCAATATAGCATCAATATTTCTAAAATCGCTTTCACTGATTGTTTCTAATTCCAAGTTGTTAGAAATAATAATTTTATTATATTCTTCAACAATATTATCGTATGAAAGTATTTTGCTTGCTTTTTTTAGTATAGCTATTAATATATTAGTTTTAGTAGCAACAATATTATCATCTTTATATAGGATAATATTATATTTTCTTTTTAATATTTCTAACTGTCTTTTATCTAAATTTAAATTATCAATTAATTCTGATGGTTCAGTTTCTCCATTTTTATATTTTTCTTTCAAATAATAATATACATATTCATTTTCACTAAAGAGTTCACAAAATAATTTACATTCTAAATCATATTTTTCAAATATATCTTTATATTTTTCTTCTTCAATAGTACATGTAAATTTATATATTTCTTTTTTTACTATTTGTCTAATTCTTTCTCGAGAAACATTATAATCATTGCCGATAGATTCTAGCGTTCTACCAGATAATTTTTTTAGAACTATATCTTTGTGTTCAAAATTTTTTATTTTATTTATTTCTTCTTTTAATTTTGGCTTTATTATAGAATAATTATTATCTTCCTTTCTTAATAACCTTTTTTTCAATAATTCATCAACAAAAGATAAAAGGTTTGTTGTATCATAATTGCGATTTTTAATACTTTCTTCAAGTTGTTCAATACTAAATGAATTATAATTGTATATATCTTTTATCATAGAAAATAATAATTCCAAATTTAATTCACGATAAATGTGATAGTTAACAATAAAATCGTTATAAGATTTCATTATTTTTTTATAAGTTGAAAGACCAATAAAATCTTTTTCTATAAGACTCTCATCTATTTCATCTATCGATATATTATTTTTTACTAATAATTCTGTAATACTTTGTGATAATCCGCAATATCTTAAATCATAGATTGAATATTTTTGCTTAGAATTAGTTATATATTTAGTAACAACTTTAATGAATTCTGCAATTTTACCTTTTATTCCAAAAATGCTGTCTAAGCATTTCGGATTATTAACAATAGTATCAAAATTAATATTATTATATTTTAATCTCAAAACTTTATTATATGGTATTCCGAAATCACATAACAAAAATATAGAATGCATAGTACCAACTCCTAATTGTTATTGTACCAAATTTCTGACGAAAAGTCTTTAGTTTTGAATAAGGGGAAAGTAACATTTCTCTTTTTTAATTAAAGGATTTTTAGGATAAGAATTAACCTTATTTATGTTATCTAATAAACTATCTATTATTTTTTACTAAATCTTTAATATTATTGCAATTATCAAATTTATCACTTAATAAATCCATCCCTTTTCTATTTTTATTAAATCTGCCCAATCAAATAATACTCAAAATAGTAAACACTCTACACTTTAAATAATATAACCATAATATTTTTCTAAAACCGTTATATTATTATCATTTTAAATTTAAAAATCAACATTATATAAAAATAGCTTTATTAATCATTTTCTTCAGAGTCAGTTAATTCTTTTGTTATTATTTTTTCATACTTGTTATCACAATATTTCTTAATAGTATAAGAATCTTTAAAATAATTATCATTAATCTCTATTTTCAATAAATATCTTTGTAAGTCATTATTAACATTTAATTCATTAATTATTTTTGATGTAAAAGATAAGATAGAAGATATTATTATATTATATTTAATATATTTATTCTTTTTGATTATTATAGCATTATCCCTAGATTCAAAATCAACTGGTATATCTGATATATGGAAATATAACATAATCATTAAAAATATATATTCTCTATCTAATACCATTTTAATCCTTTCACTAATTTTATATTGATTTTTAAATACATTTTCTATTAAAGTTGTAATATCTCCTGTTTCCCCCATATTAGTTATAACTTCATTTACACTTTCTTTATTAATTGTAATATTATTTCTAGTAATAATTAATAATAAGTAGTCTAATAACGCTCTTCTAATTATTTTAGGATATCTATATTTGACTTCTTCTGGTTCTTGATATTTTCTACCATAATAATTTAGTGTACGATATTTAATAACATTTTCCTTAAACATACCATTCGTATGGCGGATTAAATATTTAATGGCAGTATCAAAATCCATTTTAATACTATAAGGAAGTATATTATAATTAAATAATGTTTCTCTATTATATTTTTCCCTGGTTATATCACCATCTATAAGAAGATATTTTAAATAATTATTACCTGCACCAAACATAGAATAGTTTTTTATTTTATCTAGATAAGATATTAAATTATCTTTAAATTTATCATAATAAGTAAATGGTTTATCATTATTATAATAGTTATCAATATATTCAATAGCTAATTTAGTATTAACTACTTTAACTACTTCATCATTTATAGAGATAATATCATAACCTAAATAGTCTAATATTTGATTTGTTAACTCCTGATAATTTTTATCATCAATACTTTTAAGATAATCAAGAAGATTTTGACTAGTAAATGATAGAACTGAAACCCCAAAATCATTTGGCTTTGTAATAAACACTTTAGCGGTAGGATTTATCTTTTTTAAGTAGTCATCAATATAATAAATAATATTTTTTGTAGCATTATCAACAATTATAAAGAGTTTATCTATATATCTATCAAGTTCTTTTGAATCTGGGATAAAAAATGAAGTAAAAAATGACGGCAATAATTCTCTTGGATATCTATTACGGAAATCTTTTATAGCTTCATTTAAAAGCATTTTACCATCTTCTAAACAATTTATTTTAATTACATAATATTTATTATGGTCATCAAAACGATTATAAATATATGTATTTTTAAATAAATAATCATATTCATTTATGCTATTTATATCATAATAATAATAAAGTGTACTGCAAAAAAGTGATGTGCCTATCCCACTTATTACAGGAATAGATACACATTTCTTTTCTCTAAAAAATTCTATCCATGAAGTTTTATCACAATAAAAACATCCTTTTTCAATTAATTCTTTATAATCTGTTATGTCACATGATATTTTTGACGTATTTATCATATTATCACTACCTTTAAAATATTATATCATAGTTTTTATCACTACTTGCATTTAAAATATCACTCTTATTGCAAATTAATATAAAAAATATAAAGCCTACTTAAATAGTAAGAAGATCTAATTATAGATGCTTGCAAAGGGAATCAAACTATCGTAATTTTTCAATTTTTCTGTTTTTGCTCTTTTCAAACTTTCATTGTTAGACATTATATCATAGAAAAAGAAGATTTATCATATCATCTTAATGACATTTATTGTTAGTTGATTCATTACTATTTTATCAATTTTGATAATTCTGCAATTAATTCATTTTGTGCAACATTATTATGCAGATAGCCATCAAATTTAAAATTACTATTATGTATTATATCTTTATTTCCAGTTAATAATAATATTAGCCCTTCAATTTCCATATCTATTCTAATACTTTTTAAAATATCATTAGCATTTAATTTACCATTTTTATATGAACTATCTACAATTGCTAAATCATATTTTTCATAATCACCAATCCTACTAATTAATTCTTCGGCATTTTCAACTATATCAACAGTAAACCCTAAACTAATAAGCATCATTCTAATATGCATCAAATCATTAAAATCACTATTAGCAACAATAGCTTTTTTACCATTATAAATTGATTCAATTTCTAAATCATTTAATTTATTTTTTATATTTTTGATTTCCCATTTTGCAATTAAATCTTCTTGTCTTCTTAAATATTTATTTTCTTGTTTATAATGTTCTGCTTCAAATTTATATTTACGGTTTTCTACTTTTAATAATCCATTAGTTGTCATTAAATCTTTATTCTCTTTT
>CAJOQL010000111.1 GCA_905236935.1 uncultured Bacilli bacterium | reverse complement strand
TTACCGTAAATTATATTATAATAAATTCATCAATAAGAAAGAATCAGATTACTTTATGGCATTATTAACAGCTAAGACATTTAAAGAGTTTTATGAGATGTTAAATAGCTTTTTAGATAAAAATTTAGCAAATCTGATAATTAAGGATGTGATAGATTATAGTATGGATGCACTATTTAATGAACAAGAATTAGAAAATTTAAGAAAGCAAGTTGAAATGGATAAAGAGGCATATTATACTAAAAAAGGAATTGAACAAGGTATTGAACAAGGTATCGAGCAAGGCGAAGCAAAAAAATCTATTGAAATTGCTAAAAATCTTATAAGAAAAAATATAGATTTAAAAACTATATCGGAATCTACTGGGCTATCTATAGATGAATTAAATAAATTAAGTTAAAAGCATTATTAACAGCTAAAACATTTAAAGAGTTTTATGAGATATTAAATAGCTTTTTAGATAGGGATTTTAATCTGCTTTAATATATTATTTTTTAAAATATGACACAACTAGGTCAATTTTATAACTTGTTTATATGCACCTTTTGTAATATAATAATCTTAGAATAAAAGGTGATTTAAATGAATGTTATAGTTTTAGGAAAACCAAAGTATAATATAATTTTACAAACTGATAATTATCCTATTGAAAATTCAAAGAGTACAGTAAATGAAAAAATTGAAATAACCGCTGGAACTTCAGTATACGTAGCATGCATGTTAGCTAAGTGGGGAATGAAAGTTTTTTATGCTGGTGCCATTGCTGGTGATGAAATAGGAAATAAAATAAAAAAAGAAATAGAAAGCTATGGTGTCGATACTAAATATCTAGAAACAGATTATGAAAGTAAATCAAATATCAATTATGTAGTTATAAATAAGGATAATGGTAGTAGTACAGAAATAGAACATATCAATAATGTTTATTTGCAAAAACATAAATATGATTTTGTACCTGACTATGTTGTTACCGATGGAACTGATATTGGTGGAGCAATGGCTATCGCAAATAATTATCCAACTACTAAAATTATTTTACTAGCAAATAAGGTAAGTAATGAATACTATAATTTAAGTAAAAGAAGTAAATATGTTTGTGCTAATATAAATTTTGCTGAGGCTCTAACTAAAATAAAATACGAATTTAATAAACCAAAATCATTAGTTGACTTTTTTCAAAAAATCAAAGACTTAAATAATGCTGAATATATATTAATGTTAAGGAATAAAGGAGTATTATATAATAAGGGCAGACAAGTAAAAATGATACCAGCAATTCCAATTGAAAAAATATCAGATGATAGCAATTCAGGAAGTGCCTTTTTTGCAGCCTATGCCTATGGTATTATTAATAACTATGACTTAGACGAAATTGCAAAAATTGCTAATATTGCTGGTGGACTTGCTTTAACAAAAATTGGTTCTTTAAATACGATACCAAGTAAAGAAGAAGTTTATGAAACATCAGGCATTAAAGAAGGAAGCAAAACTGAAAATATAGCTAATACTAATTCACCAAGTGCTTCTGCTCAAACTAATAATCAGCCAGTTATTACTAATGCACCAAGCGAAGCAATTAAAGAAGTTAATACTTCTACATCACCTGAGAAAGAAGGAACTACTAGTGAAACCTTACAGTAGTCCTTTTTTAAATATTTTACCTTCTCTAGATGTTCATGGACACACTAGAGAAACTGTAATATATCCAGTTAGTGATTTTATAAACGATAATATTAAACTAAGAAATAAAAAAATCTTAATAATTCATGGAATTGGTTTTGGAATTTTATCAAAAGAAATAAAAAGAGTATTTAGTAAAGACAAAAGAGTTAAAAATATTTACATATCAAGTGAAAATCCAGGGTGTACAGTAATTGAATTAAAATAATTTATTGACTAATTATCTTTTAAATAATATAATCTTTTTTAATTAAGAAATTTTAGAAATGGGGTGCAAATATGTTTGTAGATGAGGTAATTATTAAATTAGTAGCTGGTAAAGGTGGAGACGGATGTACTTCATTTAGACGTGAAAAATTTGTTGCTATGGGTGGCCCAAATGGTGGGAATGGTGGAAAAGGTGCAAGTATTATCTTTAAAACTGATAAATCTTTAAAAACCTTAATTGATTTAAAAGTCAAAAAAATTATTAAAGCTGAAAAAGGCAATAATGGTAAAGGTTCTGATCAAAATGGGGCTAATGCAGAAGATATTATAATAAAAGTACCAGAAGGTACAGTAGTAACCGATACTAAAACTGGTAAAGTTATTTGTGATTTAACAAGTGGAGAATTTATTGTTGCTAAAGGTGGACGAGGTGGTAGAGGTAATCGTGCTTTTGCGACGCATGATAATCCAGCTCCAAAAATGAGTGAACTAGGTGAACCAGGTGAAGAATTAGAGGTAAAATGTGAACTAAAAGTTTTAGCCGATGTTGGTTTAATTGGTCTTCCATCAGTTGGAAAAAGTACTCTTCTAAGTCAAATAAGTAATGCATCTCCTAAAATAGCTGCTTATCATTTTACAACTTTAAGCCCAAATTTAGGTGTTGTAAAAGTATATGATGATTCTTTTGTTATGGCTGATTTACCAGGATTAATTGAAGGTGCTTCTGAAGGTATTGGCTTAGGTCATAAATTTTTAAGACACGCTGAAAGAACTAAAGTAATCGCTTTTGTAATCGATATGGCATCTGTTGAAGGAAGAAATCCAATTGATGACTATAAAATTCTTGAAAATGAACTTAAAAAGTACGATGAATCACTAATTAAAAGACCTAGTGTTATAATAGCAAATAAAATGGATCTTCCCCAAGCTAAAGAAAATCTTGAAAAATTTAAAAAAGCAAATCCTTCTTTAAAAGTATTTCCAATAAGTGCATTATATAATGAAGGAATTAAAGATTTAATAGTTGAACTAAACAAATTAGTAAAAGAAAATGAAGAATTAATAACTAATCAAACTAGTGGAGAAATAGTTTATAAATATGTTGAAGAAAAACCTTTTAATATTTATAAAGATAATAATATTTGGGTATTAGAAGGCAAAGAAATTGAGCGTTTATTTAAAATGACTAGATTTAATGAAGATGAAAGTGTTTTAAGATTTGCACGTAAACTTAAAGGTATGGGAGTAGATGAAGAATTAGAACATCTTGGTGCTAAAAGAGGCGATGAAGTCAAAATTTTAGATTATATTTTTAATTTCAAAGAGTAATTTTTATAAAATATAATGATTTTAAGGACAAATTTTAAAAAATGACTTAAAAAACTTGGAACAACATTTCATGCGTGCTATAATTATTCTAGAAGGGAGCATAAAATGAAGAAGGAAAATATTGCACTTCTAGTTGTATCAGTAGTATTAGTAGCAATTTTTGTATATTCTTTATTCTTTAGCACTCCTACATATACAGTAGAATTTAATACTGATGGGGGAAGTACTATTGCAAATGTTAAAGTAAAGAAAAATAAAACTGTAGAAAAACCAGCTGATCCAACCAAGAAAGGCTACACATTTGTTTCTTGGCAAGTTGATGGTTCAGATTATGATTTCACTAAACCTATAACAGAAAATTTAAAATTAACTGCTAAATGGGAAGAAGAAAAAACTGACAAAAAAGAAGAAGAAAAGACAACTTCTACAACTAAGAAAGCAACAACTAAGAAGACAACTAAAAAAACAACTAAAAAGAAATAATATTCGACAATTTTTTTAAACAAATAATAATATAATAAGTTCGGTGATTAAAACATGCGAACTTTTTATATTTTTAAAATTAGTAAAGAATATTATAATTTAACTAAAAATATGCCTGAAAACTTATATAATGCTTATTTAAATATTAAATTAAGTACTAAAAATAATCTTAAGCTTCTTTATAATGAATATTTTTCATTTACTGAAAGTATTAATAAAGAGGTACTATCTAGTTTAATTTATAATAGAATGAAAAATCAAGATGGTTATAGTGTATATAAAAATTCTCATCAGTTTAATAACTACTATACTGATGAAGTTAGCAAACTAACAATCTTTAATACATTCATGATACTAAAAAGTAATATCCCAAATCCAACTTTTTTAAGTGAATTATCTAAAATACCAAATTTGTTTATCGTTGATTTTGAAAAAGAAGACTATTTTTTTCTATCTAATATGAAAAATTTAAGGTCTTTAAATAAAATGAATTATAGTGTATAATATGTCTTAAGGGAGTTGATATATATGTTACATGATATTTTACTTGTATTAGTTGGACTAATAATTGGAGCAGTAATTGGTTTTTTATTAGCTAGAACCTATATGAAAAAATTCTTACAAAAAAATCCACCAATTAACGAAAAAATGATTGAAGCATTAATGAGTGGAATGGGACGTAAACCTAGTCAAAAACAAGTTAAAGAATTAATGAGACAAATGAATAAGATGATGTAATGAAAATAGATATAAGAAAATTATATGGCTTAGGAAAATTAGAAATAAATGAGCAAGTACTAATTGAAGATAATATTTACAATAAAATGAATGTTAAAAAAATGGAACCAGTTAAAGTAAGTGGCATCATAAAAATAAATTACGAAAATAACATTGAACTTGATTTAGATTTAAATGGAACATTCATAATGCCTTGTGAAATAACTGGGGAAGATGTAAGTATTCCTTTTAATACTCATATTGAAGATGAAATATTAGAAAATAATTTAAATAATGATT
>CAJOQL010000110.1 GCA_905236935.1 uncultured Bacilli bacterium | reverse complement strand
TCATCAAAAGTAATACCTTCATTATAAACTTTAGTTGCTAAATCTACTCCTAAATATCTATAATGCCAAGCTTCATAATCATAACCAGTAATATTTTCTTTTCCAAGAGGGTATCTAAGAATATAACCGTATTTATAAGAATTATTAACCATCCAATTAAATGATTCTTGTTCTCCAAAATTAATTGGATTTTTATAATCAGCCACATCTATTGCTAGCCCAGTTTCATGTTCTGATGATCCAGCCCTTGCTGCATAAGCATCGGCTTTTTCTATACCACCTTTATTTTTTCTATCATTCCATAACTTATCTTGATAATCATAAGTACGATAACTTGATAAAATTACAATCGTATATCCTTCCTTTTTTGCATCATTAGCTAAATTTTTAAATGCATCATAGGCTTCTTTATTTAAACTCATTCCATCATAAGCATAAGTAGAACTTGCTTTAACAATATCTTGTACCTCATAATCTTTAGATAAACTATGATATTTATTTACTAACATACTATTTCCTTTAGATGTATCTGTTTCAGTAATATTTTCATAATAATCTCTATCTCTATTAACATTAACAAGCGCTACTACCTCACTAATACTTTTATCTGGATTTTTTTCAATATAACTTAAATATCTATCTAAATTTTTTAACATAAAATATTTTTCCATTAAAACCTTAGAAATATTCTCATTATACTCCTTAGAAAGTAACTCATCTAATTTAGCATTATCTAGTTTACTAGTTAAAACTTTAATTTCATCTAAATTATAATTTTTTTGCAAAAATTTATATTCATAAGTTTGATGATATTTATGCACCTTAACTGCTTTACTTATTCCAATAAATGATCCAATTAATAATATTAAGATAACTAAAATAATTTTAAACTTTTTCTTTAATTTTAGTTTAGCCATTATAAACCACCTATTATAATAATAACAAAGATAATTATTAAAAACTAGACTTTTCTAATTAACAAAACTATTGTATAATTAATTCATAATACTAGGGGTGAAGTATATGGATAAAATATTAATTTTTGGACATAAAAATCCTGACACTGATTCAGTATGTGGAACAATTAGTTTAACTTATTTAAAAAAACAAATGGGACTTAATGTTGAACCACATATTTTAGGCGAAATAAATGCTGAAACAGCTTTTGCTTTAAAAAAGTTTGGCTTTGAAGTACCTAAATATTTAAATGATGTAAAAGTTGAGCTTAAAGATGTTAAATACAAAAAATATTATATGAATGAAAATACATCAATTTATTCTACATATAATTATTTAATGGAAAAAGGGATTACTGGTATACCACTTATTGATGATAATAAACACTTTGTTGGATATGTTTCCCTAAAAGAAATAGCACATGAATTAGTTACTAATGATTCAAATGAATTAAATACTACTTTTGATGCTATTAAAGAAACATTAAATGCTAGCAAATGCTATAAATATGATGAAGATATTACTGGTAATGTTTTAGCTGCTGCTCTTCCATATCGTATTTTTATGGAAACAGTACCATTAAATGAAAACTCTATTTTAATAGTAGGAAATAGGGAACATATTATTAATTATGCCATAAAAAAGAAAGTTAAACTTTTAATTATAATTACTAATCATACATTAACTAAAGAACAATTATCGATTGCCAAGAAAAACAAAATAAACGTAATAATTACCCCATATGATACATTTAAAACTAGTAGGGTAATTACTCTTTCAAATCCAATTAAAAGTATTAAAAGAAATTCTTCTGCTATTTGTTTTGATCCAAAAGATTATTTATCTGACTTTTTAGAAGTATCTAATAAATTAAAACATACTAATTATCCTATCGTAAATAGTAAAGGAATATGCGAAGGAATGCTAAGAGTTATTGATACTCATGAATATACTAAAAAGAAAGTAATTTTAGTAGATCATAATGAAGAAGCCCAAAGTGTAGATGGTTTAGATGAAGCAGAACTTCTAGAAATAGTAGATCATCATAATATTGGGGATATTAATACCTTTACCCCAATTAATTTTAGAAACATGGCAGTTGGTTCAGTTAATACCATTATTTATACTTTATATGAAGAACAAAATATTAAAGTACCAAAAAATATTGCTGGAATTATGCTTAGTGGAATTATATCAGACACCTTACTTTTAGCAAGTCCCACAACAACTGAATTAGATAGAAATGTTGCTAAAAAACTTGCTAAACTTGCTAAGGTTGATTTAAAAAAGTATGGTTTAGAATTACTAGGTAGTGGTGTATCAATCGAAGGAATGTCTATAACAGATGTTATATATAAAGACTTTAAGAGCTATACAATTAATGAGCACAGATTTGCTATCGGACAAGTTTTTACTACTAATTTTAAAGATTATGAAAAAAACATATCTGACTACATAAATGAACTTAATAATATTTCAAAAAGTAATAATTATAAAGTAGTATGTTTATTCGTAACTGATATTATAAATAATAATTCATATATCTTATTTAATGATAAAGCTAAAGATTATTTAATAGAAGCTTTCAATATTATGGACTTAGAAGAAGGAACACTAATAAAAGGTATAGTATCCAGAAAGAAACAAATTGTTCCTCCAATAATGAGTGCTCTAGAAAAATTATGAAAAATAAAAGAATAGTTTTAATTATTATTATCATAATCTTAATTTTAATTATTACTTTTTTATATTTATATCCCAAAATAAAAAAGCCAAAAACAAAAGTTAATCCTTGCTCTATTGCCAAAAATTGTGATTGCAATAATTATTCTTGTGACTGTGATTATTATGATGAAAAAGTAGGACATTACATAAAAATTGAATGTCCAACTACCAAAGTTTATTAATCTGCTTGTTATAAGCAGGTTTTTATTTGCCTAAAATGTTCAAAAATTATAAAAAAATTAAACAAATTGCATGTTAAAAAAAGGAAATTAAAACTTTATCGGTAAAAAATTAACACTTTTTGATGATTTAAGTCCAAAAGAATATCTAGGACTTTTTTAATTACATCCAACATATAATTTGTTGGAGGAAAATTATGAAAACGTACGGACTAACTGATGAAGAAGTACATAGTAATAGAGAAAAATATGGCAGTAATGAAATAATTCAATCTGAAAAAAATACCTTTCTAAAACTATTTATTGAATCTTTAGGTGACCCGATGATAAAAATACTATTAATTGTACTTGCAGTAAAGCTTGTATTTTTATTTGCTGATTTCAATTGGTTTGAAACACTAGGTATATTAATAGCAATATTTCTTGCTTCATTTATATCAAGCATTAGTGAATATGGTAGTAACAAAGCTTTCAAAAAATTATTAGAATCCAATAATCAAAAAACATGTAAAGTTAAAAGAAATAATATCTTAAAAGTGATAAATATAAATGAAGTTGTAGTAGAAGATATAATATATTTAAATGGTGGAGATTATATTGCTGCTGATGGTGATATTATAGATGGACATATCTTAGTAGACGAATCGTCAATTAATGGTGAAAGCAAAGAAACTTACAAAGCCTTTAATTTAAGTGGTGAAAAAAATAAAGTTTATAAAGGTACAATTGTAAGTTCTGGAGAATGCATTATTAAAGTAACAAAAGTAGGTGCTAATACCTTATTTGGCAAAATTGCTACTGAAGTTCAAGAAAAATCAGATATTAGTCCTTTAACTATAAGATTAAGAAATCTTGCTAGCATTATTAGTAAAATAGGTTATATTGGAGCATTTTTAGTCTTTTTTTCATATCTCTTTTCCGTTATCATAATTGCTAACAAATTTAATTTATCCCTAATATTAGAAACAATCAAAAATATTCCTCTATTACTTGACTATATTATCTATGCTTTAACCTTAAGTGTAACCATTATAATTGTTGCTGTTCCAGAAGGTCTTCCTATGATGATAGCTTTAGTTCTTTCTACTAATATGAAAAAAATGGTAAAGAAAAATATTCTTGTTAGAAAAATGATGGGCATTGAAACTACTGGTTCCTTAAATGTTTTACTAACAGATAAAACTGGCACATTAACTAATGGAAAATTATCTGTTTTTGCTTACATAGATTATGAAGAAAATATTTATAATAGTGACGTTGAAATAGCTAAATATAATGAATTATATAATTTAATTGGTAATTCTTGTATTTTAAATAATGATGCTATTATATCCGAAAATCAAATAATTAATGGTAATTCTACTGATAAAGCTTTAATAAAGTTTATAAGTTTTGTCCCAAGTGAAAAAATAATATCTAAAGAAGCTTTTGATAGTAATAAAAAATATTCTTCAATAACAACCAATGATTCAATTTATTATAAAGGTGCTCCTGAAGTGTTACTTCCTAAATGTAAATATTATTATTCTAAAAATGGTGATAAAAAAATCTTAAATGAGGATAAAGTTCAAAATATAATTTCAAAATATATGCACAAAGGATTTAGAGTTATTTTACTTGCATATTCTAAAAGAAGTAGTGATGATTTAATTTACTTAGGTTTAATACTTTTAAAAGATAATGTAAGAAAAGATGCTAAAGAAGGTATTAATTTAATTCAAAAAGCCGGCGTACATATTATAATGGTTACTGGTGATGCCTTAGATACTGCTATATACATTGGCAATGAACTAGAGCTTACATCCGATAATGCTTTATATCTAACTAGTTCTGATTTATCTATGATGAGCGATGAAGAAATAAAATCATCATTAAATCGTATTAAAATCATAGCGCGTGCTAAACCTACTGATAAAAGTCGAATGGTTAATATTATTAAAGAAATGAATCTTGTTGTTGGCATGACAGGTGATGGTATAAATGATGCAGCAGCTCTAAAAAAAGCGGATGTTGGCTTTTCAATGGGAAGTGGAACTGATGTTGCAAAAGAAGCTAGTGACATTGTAATCTTAGATGACAATATTAATTCTATTAGTTTGGCTATATTATTTGGAAGAACTATCTTTAAAAATATTCGTAAATTTATTATCTTTCAATTAACAGTTAATATATGTGCGATTGCGTTAAGCATACTAGGACCATTTATCGGAATAAGTACTCCAGTTACTGTAATGCAAATGTTATGGATTAATATGATAATGGATACCTTAGCAGGTCTTGCTTTTGCTTATGAAGAACCGCTTCCAAACTACATGAATGAAAAACCAAAAACTAAAAATGAACCTATAATTAATAAATATATGTATGAAGAAATAGGCCTAACTGGTTTTTATTCATCATTTTTATGTATCTTCTTTTTAAAAAGTCCAATATTTCGTAATATTATTAGATATGATCCTAATGATAAATACTTTTTAACTGCTTTTTTCTGCCTATTTGTCTTCATTGGTATCTTTAATGCTTTTAATACCAGAACTAATAAAATTAATTTACTATACCGCATTGCTAATAATAAAGTATTTTTATTTATCTTTTTAATAGTAGGACTTGTTCAACTTTACTTTATCTACTTTGGAGGTAGTATTTTCAGAACTTATGGATTAACTTTAAAAGAATTAATCATTGTTTTATCACTTGCTTTTAGTGTCATACCATTTGATATACTAAGAAAGATTATTTTCAAAAGCAATAGTGGAGAAAATTATATATAACCATTAAACATTAGTTAAAATGCAATCGATTTATTATACAACATAATTTGATGACTTTTAAAAAAGAATTAACAGAATAGTCAAGTTAATTTTTGACAAAAAAAAATCTATGTGCTAGAATTAAATTAAGAAAGAGATGGGAACGAAATCCTCATCACCTTTCAGTTAGTGAGACATCACCTATTTAGGTGATGCTTTTTTGATGCACATTCTATTAGTTTTAGCACTACTTGTACTAATCTATCTAAAATAAGCAAAAGAATAATTATTTCAATATGTAATATCTCCATAAGTATCCTCCTTCCCAAATTTGCCAAAACCCCCATCAGAGAGTACGACTTATCCGAAAAGCAAAAAATAATTTAATTCCTCATCTCGAATGCTTATTATATATTTATATATTATAATTGTCAATATAAAAGAAAAAGCAATCCCAGATAATTAAAGGGATTGCTTACGAATTTTAATAATCTCCAATTTTAATTTTTATTAAAAAATCCATTTTGTGTAAACTTTGATTCATTAACAATTATAAATGCATTTTCATCAATTTCATTTATTGCATTTTTAAGCATTTCTAAATCTTTTTTTACAATTTCAATCATCAAATATCTTTTATTACCATTTACTTTTATACTAGTAAGTCCAAAGCCTTTATCTTTTAACATATTAATATCTTTATTTTTAATTTTTGAAGAAATAATTGCTACAGTTAAATTACCATGAATAAACTTAGAACTAAGTAGGATTCCTATATATGTACCACTAGCAAATCCTAATGAATAACTAATTGGAATAATTATTGAATTAATATCTGTATTAAGCGCCTCTCTAGCAACTAAAAACCAAATTAATACCTCAAAAAAAGCAATTAAACTAGCAATTAATCTTTTTTCTCTAACCACATAAAAAGTCTTAATAGTACCAAGTGATACATCAAGTATTCTAGCTAAAAAAATTTCTATACATAGCAAAAATAAATTCATAATCAACCTCTAATTATATTATGGGTAAAAATCTCAAAAAAATAATAATTAATAGTTATTAGCCCATTACCAAGTAGTCATTTATCATACGATAAAGGGAAGGAGGATTTAAAATGTTATTTACAGTTAATGACGATAGTAATCTATTTAATGATTATTTTAATATTAGTAATGACTTAAATAATAATTATACCAATGGTAATAAACCTACAAGTACAAGTGATATTTTAACACCTAAACAAGGATTGAATTTAGGAAACATGTTTGCAAGTGAATATGATAGATATAAAAACTATCGCCCTAGAGAATTAAGAGCAAATAGTGCTCAAGAAAAGGCTCTTCTAGAAATTAGAGAACTTGCTTTCGCTATAAATGATTTAAATTTAAAATTAGATGTAGAGCCAGACAACACAGAATACTATAGTCTATTTAAAGAATATGCTAAAGAACTAGATATTAGAGTAAGAGAATATTCAAATAAATATGATGTATTAGAGGTATGTCACGATTTAAAAAATGAATTTTCATGGTATAAAAATCCATGGCCATGGGAGGAGAGCAAAAATGTTTAAATATGATAAAAAATTACCTTATCCAATCAACATTAAGAAAAAAGATATAAAAATGGCTAAATATTTACTAACCCAGTTTGGAGGTTCTAACTCTGAACTTGCTGCTGCCCTTCGTTATTTTAGCCAAAAATTTAGTATGCCAACCGCTGAAGGTCGTGCCCTTTTAAATGATATTGCTACTGAAGAACTTGGTCATGTAGAAATGATATGCACAATGGTTTATCAACTATTATCTGGAGCTACATTAGAAGAATTAGAAGCAAATGGCTTATCAACTATGTATGTTGAACATGGTTATGGTTTATATCCAACAGACTCTAATGGAGTACCATTTAATGCTTCATACTTTAATTCAGTTGGAGACCCTATTGCTGATTTAGCAGAAGACATGGCAGCAGAAGAAAAAGCAAGAGCAACTTATGAACATTTAATTGACTTAGCTAAAGATGAAGATGTAATTGATGTACTATTATTTTTAAGACAAAGAGAAATTGTCCATTATAATAGATTTAGAACTTTATATGAAAAATATAAATATGAAACAATGAAGAAGGATTAATTTCTTCTTTTATTTTTACTAATTTTAAATTCTAATTTTATCTAACTTATGATAAAATAATCATAAGAAGGTGAATTATGACTAAAAAACAAAAGAAAAATTATATTCAATTAGGCGTTATTTTAATTACAAGTATTTTAATTACTTTAGTAAGTTCTAATTTATATCGTACATATGAACAAAATAAAATTAATAAAAGTTATATTTCAAAATATGTTACAAGTATAACTTGCAATGAATTATCTAATGCTATAACTGAACTTAGTTCCAACACTTTCTTATATTTAAGTTATACAGGAAATAATAATATCTATGATTTTGAAAAACAATTTAAAAAAGTTTTAAAGGAATATAATTTAGAAGAGAATATTATTTTTGTAGATTGTACTAATGAATTAAATGAAAAAAATAATGTTGAAAGTTTAAAAAATATATTAACTGTAGGTTCTAGAGAATTAACGCTTCCTGCAATAATTTATTTCAAGGATAATAATCCGATTGATTTTATTGACAGCAAAGAAGGACTTATTTCAATAGGAGATTTTTCAAAAGTATTAGATCGTAATGAAATAGAGAAAGGAAAATAATGTTAAATATCGTTTTATTTGAACCAGAAATACCTGGTAATACAGGAAACATAATGAGAACGTGCGTTGCTACTCATACGCATTTACATTTAATTAAGCCTTTGGGTTTTAGTTTAGATGATAGTTATATTAAAAGAAGTGGTGTTAATTATATAAAAGATTGCAAATATACTGTTTATGAAAATATTGAAGAATTTTATAGTAAAAATAAAGGAACATTTTATTATTTAACAAGATATGGTCATAAACCTCATACAAGTTTTGATTATAGTAATAAAAATGAAAATATTTATTTTTTCTTTGGAAAAGAATCTACTGGTATTCCTCCCCAATTATTAAAGCCTCATATAGATAATTGTATGCGCATACCTATGACTGATAAGGTAAGAGCCTTAAATTTATCTAACAGTGTAGCAATCGTTTTATATGAAGCATTAAGACAGCAAGATTATATTGACTTATTAAGAGATGAACCACATAAAAGTAAATTTTATATTGAAGAATCAGAAGACTAAAAAAGCGCCAAATTGGCGTTTTTAATTTTTTAATTAATATATTTTATAATATATATAAAATATTAATTCTATTTCTTTTCAAAATGAACTGCTCCAGTTGGACAACTAGAAACTGCATTTTCTGCTTCTGGTGTTGGATTTTCATCAATAACAACTGGTGTATCAGATCCCTCAGCCCAAGCACAATTCTTTGGTGCTAAAGCAGTACATGCACCACACATAATACATTTGCTAGAATCTATTACTACTTTTTTATCATCCATAATTTCACATATCCTTTCATTAATTTAATTATATCTAGTAACTATCCAAAAATTCAACACCATATTTCAATATTTTACATTTTATGTTATCATTATAAATAGGTGATAGTATGAACTCCCGTATGGATAAATATGAATTTGACACTCCCGAATTAAAAAAAAGAACTGAAAGAAATAAAGCTTTATATGAATCTAATGATATTTCATATGATAAATTTGATATTGATTCTAATATTGAAGTTTTAAATAATAATGCTAGAAGCATTGATGTAGACCAAATAAAAGAAATGCTAGATAAAAAATATCGTGATAATTTACCAAAAAGAAAATCTATTGACTTACCTAAATATGAAGAAACATATGAAAAAGATGAACTAGAAGATACTAAAGAGTATGATTTAAATAGTATTTTGTCCAAAGTTAAAGAAGATAGAGCAGTAAGTTATGAAAATTTAAGATTAAATAACGCTATATCATCTAAAGAATTAGTAGATAAAATAAATGAAAAGTATGGTCAAAATGATGAATCTGAAGAACTTCAAGAATTAATCAACACAATTACCTCTTTAGAATTAAAAAATCAAAAACAAAATGCTGACCTATTAGGATTATCTGATGATGATAAACAAATGGAAACTAGTACCAATATAATTTCAGAAAAAAAGGAAGACGATTTTTATACTGGAAAACTTGCAGTAACTGAAGATGACTTAGATGATTTTAAAGATATGCAAGATGATATCAAATCTAATTCAATTTTTATTAAAATTCTAGTATTTATTATAATTTTAATATTTATTGCAGTAGGAATTTATGTAGCAAACAATGTTTTTGATTTAGGCTTATTTTAATTAAACAGTTAAAATTAAATTCTAGTACATAGAATTTTTTTTATTAAAAATGACATAGAAATTATTATAAAATAAAGTAAAAGTATTAGCTGTGCAATAAATAAATAATTAAATATCAATAAACTTAAAATTAAATATTTAGCTAGCAAAATCATCCATTTCTTTTCATATAATTAATTATGAAAAGATTTAAAATGAAACCATCTATTAAAATCAAAAATATAATTCTTATTATAATTATAACAATCTTTTTTATTACATCTTGTTTGCTTTCATTTTTAGGGAAAAAATCTTCTATAAATATGTTTTATATTTCACGTAATTTAATTAATACTGTAACTACTAATACCGTCAATAATTATATTAAAATGGATATTCTAAAAAAGTATAATATTAATGATTTAATAACAATTAATTATCAAGATAAAAAAATAGTTAATGTTGATTATAACTTAGAATCTGCTTATGAAATATTAATAGAAATAAAAAAGAGTATAATTAAAAATATTAGCACTAGTATAGATGATTATTATAACTATGAATATGTAATTAATAATAATAAAGTTATAATTGAAATGCCATTTTATAATTATACAGATAATGTTTTAATTGCTAATTTAGGTCCAAAAATTAAAATTGGTTTGTCTATGGTAAGAATAATAGATGGAAGTATTAAAACTAAGATAAAAACCTATGGAATTAACTCTTTAATTGTAGAATTATACATAAACTTTACAGTAACAAGCACAATAGTAGTACCTTATGCAAAAGAAGATAATACTTCAAATAGTTACGATATTTTAATATCTTCAAAAGTTATTCAAGGAGAAATTCCTAATTTTTACAATGGACATTTAGAACAAGAAAGTAAAATAATTTCTACTTAGTCTAGAATTATTTTTACAGTTATGATATTATAAATAATAGAAAGGTAGGTAATTATATATGTTTGTAAATAATGCTATTACTGATGGAATAAATGCTTACCTTAAGAAAAAAAATAATGAAGATTATCCTAAAGCTTTTTATTTTGAATTAAATATAATTGAAGTACTTGCTAAAATCTATGGAGATATTAGTTTATTAAATCCTTATAAATTAATGGATGTAGATAGTTTAAAAAATAATTTAATAGTTTATGGAGCATCAACTGAAGAAATAGAAAAACTTTTTAATTTGTTAAACGAATATAAAATTTGGCTAAATAGTACCGTAAGAGAAAAAAATAATATTATCAAAGAAATATTTAAAATAATTAGTGATTTAGTAATATTTAAAAATAAAAGTGTAACCATCAACTCTGAAGAAATGCAATATTATGAAGATTTTTTAAGCGTTAAAGATCCAATTGTTAATCAAATAGTAAAATTATCTAGTTTAAATATAGATGATGTAATAAAAGTATGGCCAATGAAATTAGAAGAAAGCAAAAAAGTACCACCAAAAGAAGAACCATTATATTTAGCTGATGAAGAATATGAAAAATACGGATTATTTATGGATGAAGTAAAAAAACTTCCAAAAGAAAAAGTAAAAGAATTAAATAAAGAAATAAAAACAAGAACTGAAAAAGAATCTAATGGAAATAATGGTGGCAATACAAAACCATGGCAACTAGTTTTAACATCAGGAAACGGTTACGTAGATGCCTTAGTTTTATTTAGCATTATGTGTACTGAATTAATGATTGGAATAATAGTTACAATTATAATAGGAAGGTTGTCATGAAAAAGGTAACAATTAACGAAATAGACTATGAACTAGTAAAAGAATATCGTGATGGATTTGAATTAGATGAAGTTTCTAGCAAACTTACTGACTATTTTAATAACTTTGATTATGTAGTTGGCGACTGGGCATATGGAAAATTAAGATTAAAAGGATTTTATGAAAGCAGTAGTCGCAATGTAAAACCAATTAATGATATTAAAATACTAGATATATACTTGAATGAAAGTTGTGCTAAAAATTGCCGATATTTTGTTATCAAAAAAATAATTTGATATTAAAATATAAATATGATAATATATTGATAGAATAGTGAGGAATAATTATGGGTACTAATGTTGAATTAAGAAAAACAAATGGAGAAATCATTAAAGCAGATTTAGTAAGCTACTTTGAATTAGTTTCGACTGGTAAAAAATATATATTTTATACACTAAATGAAGCCATTGAAAATGGTTTAATAAAAATGTATGTTTCTGAAATATCAAAAGATGGAAATGTTTTAACAAATCAAATGAGTGATGAAGAATGGACTACTTTAAAGTCTATAATGAAATCTATGCTAACGGGTAACGAAAACCCAAATATTAATTACTTAAAATGGGAGGATTAAAATGAACGGACAAACTGAATTTAGATATATTCAAACTAGCCCAAAGCAAATTGGATTAACTGGAGAACAATTAGGTGGGTTAAATCAAAAATATACAGATATGGTAAAACGTAACATAATGAGTAATCAAGCAGTAAGTGAGTTAGTAAGCGAACCAGCACCGCAGGTAGAATATGCTCAACCAATTTCAGCAGTAGAAACTAATATGTTTGATGCAACGCCAACACAAAGTATGCAAGAAAAGCAAGCACCTATTATACCTGAAACTCCTTTACAAGATGCAAATACAAATGTATTTGACGCTCCTCAAGTTGAACAAACTGTACCTATGGTAGATGCTAGTGCTACTCAAAATTTAACTAATGCAGAAATTATTGAAAACATTCCACAAGCAAACCCAAATGTCGATTTAGCACAATCACCTACTAATCCAGTAGTGCAACCTACTAATCAAAATATAGGTGGTATGTCAAATTTAGACATATTAGCAGCTCAATTTACTGATATTATTAATAATCAAGTGATTTTATTAACAAAGATGCAAGCATTTGCTAATGGTTTGAAAGCACTATCACAAGTGAATGAACAAAGTAAAACTGTAGCACCTGCTAATCCAGTAGTTCAAACACCAACTTATAACAATGTTTTTGAGCAAAATCCAAATATTCGCATGTAACTAGGTAATAATGCCTAGTTTTTTTCATATATAATAATATGGAAAGTATAATAAACTATTATTATGGAATAACTTGCTCAAAAATTACCAACAATAAGTCTTATTTTTTGATTGAAAGTGAAAATGAACTATTCCTTTTTGCACCTCTTTTTGAAGATATA
>CAJOQL010000109.1 GCA_905236935.1 uncultured Bacilli bacterium | reverse complement strand
CATTTTAGGATTCCATCTTTTAGTTTGATGTCCAAAATGAACACCTGCTTCTAATAAGTAACTCATAGAAACAACAGCCATAATTTTCACATTCCTTTCGTTATTTACCCACAAGCCTCTTCTTAAAGAACCAACCTTTGGCCACTAGGCTCTTTAATCAGCTTATGTACATACTTGGCTCAAAGCCAGTTATATATTATCAAAAATTAGGGCTTAAATCAA
This sequence comes from uncultured Bacilli bacterium, assembly GCA_905236935.1. Next base: position 9,078 of record CAJOQL010000109.1, on the reverse strand, counting down.
TATTAAATTATGTTTTTTAGGGTTAATTGTTATTACTTTCAAGGGCTAGCATAATTAGCTTTTTTATTAGTTCTTTTCCACTAATTCCACTATAATTCATAAGCATGGGATACATTGAAATATCAGTAAATCCTGGCATCGTATTTATTTCATTAAAATAGATTTCATTAGTATCTTTGTCTAAAAAGAAATCACATCTAGATAATCCTTTACCATCTAATATTTTAAATATTTTAACTGCATACTCTTGAATTAATTTAGCATTTTTATTGCTAATATCAGCTGGAATATTAACTTTTGAATTTTTATCATTATATTTAGAATCATAAGTGTAATATTCACCATGTGCTAGAATTTCTCCAACATCTGTTACAAAAACATCGTCATTACCTAAAACTCCTACTTCAAGTTCTCTTGCATTAATTCCTTTTTCAATAAGAATTCTATTATCAAATGTGCTAGCTAGTTTAATTTTATCCATTAACTGTCTTTTACTATTAACTTTGTAACAACCGACTGATGAGCCTAGATTAGCTGCTTTTACAAATACTGGGTATCCTAATTTTTTATCTACTAAGCTTAATATATCTTCATTTTCGTTCATATTATCATCTAATAGAACTAATGAGTTATCACTTCTTTTTTTAACATAAAGATATGGTACCATTTTAATATTAAAGCCTTTTAAAAGCATCTTAGTAGCTACTTTATCAAGTGCAATACTTGAACCAAGCACTTTCATTCCAACATATGGAATATTTAGCATTTCTAACATACCTTGGATTGTACCATCTTCACCATACTTGCCATGTAATATTGGAAATACTACATCAAATTCTTTAATATATTTTATAATATTATCAATTTTGCTTGCACCATCTAACCAATTATCACTCGTAAATTCATCATTTGCAAGCTTATACCAAGAGCCATCCTTTGTTATTCCAATTGTACTGACTGTATATTCATCTGGTATGTTCTTTCGAATATTTAATGCGCTTTTTCTAGATATTTCATTTTCAGTTGACTTTCCACCAATTATTAATAATAATTTCATTTATCCTCCTTATATTTAATATAAATATATGTTTTTACTTATATTATTTTACACTATATAAGTTATAAAGAGAAATACAATTTTTTATATTGCAATATATTTAGTAGTAATTATTCTTTTATCGCTACAATAGTCAATTACGAACTTGTTTTCTCTTTTACAGATAATTATTCCAATTGTTTTTTCATGACTTATCTTTTTAAGATTTTTATCAATATAATTCATATAAAATTCTATCTGTCCAATATGTTCTTTTTTTAGCTTTGTAATTTTTAACTCGATAACTACATAACAATTAAAATTAATATTAAATAAAAGTAAATCAAGATAATTATAACTATAACCTAATTTTATTTTATATTCACTATCTATAAAACTAAAACCAGAACCAAGTTCTTTTAAAAAATCACTTATATTTTCTAGTATTAATTCTTTTAATACTTTTTCTTCTATTATTTTCCTTCCATCAGTTTTAATAACAATTGGGTTTTTAACAAAATCTGAAATATTCATTTCTTGTTTAGTGATTAATTTATTTTTAGTTTTATCATCTAACCTTTGATATTCATAAAGTTTTATTTTTTGGCTTAATTCTCTTTTAGATAAGTTATATTTTAAACATTCATCAATATAATAATTAATTTCATTATAATCTTTTAATGATAATAGAATTGTGAAATGGGTCCAAGCCAATTGGGCAACCACTGGTTGCCCTTTTTGAAATAAGTAAAATTTTCTCATATATTTGAGGCTTCTTTCTGAATAACCTTTTCCTAATTCATTAGTTAACTTATTAGAGTATTCCTTAATTAAAGCATTACCGTATTTAGCTCTTTTTTCTCCGCCTTGTGCTTCTATTAATATTTTACCTATTTTGTAATATGTATCCAATTCTTTTCTATTTTTAGAATAATCTTTTACTTTTCTGTATACTTCTAAATTAATTAATTCTTCTTTAATTATACTATAATAATTATCTTCCATTTTTGCTTCCTTCCTGTAATAATATTTTTACTCTCTACTATTTATATTACCGGTAAAGTGCCTATTTCCTTTTTTTAAAATGCAATTTGTAAATTTTTTAATAACTTTTGAAGTATAATAAAAAGCCACATTAAATTGTGACTTTAAACTTTTTTATAGTAATTAATTATTTACATTTATATACTTATTAATCCAAGATTCAAATGCACTTACATCTTGATACTTATCTAAATCTTCATCTTTCTCTGCATCTAAATAAGCAATTATTTTATTATCTTCAATGATAATAACACTTGGAGCATACTTAACTTCTTCATAAAAATCAGTCTTTTTATATTCATCAATATTCATTGATAAAAAATCTATTTTTTCTTTTTTCATATATTCCTTAAAAATATCTTCACAAGGAATTTTTAAGGTGCAGTAAGAATTATAAATAAATAGAACATAATTTTTAAGATTTTGATTTTTTAAATAATCACTTTTAATATCAATAAATTCTCCTTTATTATAAAAAGTGTTATCTAATGTAACTTTATTTGCATCAAATTCTTCTTTTTTACTGCACCCTACTAGTAAAAGACAAGATAAAAGAATTAAGAATACTTTTTTTAACATTATTTAACCTCAGTAAGTCTAGAAAAATCAATATTATGATAAGCTACTTTAGAAAAATCGCATTTTTTAGAACCTTCTACTTTAGTAGAGATACTTCTATTACCATTATAGTTCCAATAGCCACCTACATTATATATTTTAGATTTATCCCAACCAAGAGCAACTAACATTTGTTTAGTAAAATTAGCATATCCACCAGCTCCACACATTAAAAATATTGTTTTATCTTTAGGAAATAGATATTCTAGTATTGCCATAGATTCTTTATAATTAGCAACATAATTACCTTTATCATCTAATTTAAATAAAGTTTTGCCTTTGTATAGACCGCTAACATTTTCGCTTTTCTTTTGCTCAACATATTCTTCTGGAAATTCAGTTAAATAAGCATATGGAACTACTTCGAATCCTTCAACGAAACCTGTTAAGTCTCTTTCTCCACCTTTATTTTCCCAAGTTGCAGTATCTTCAAGCATTCTAACATCACGATATGCTACATCACTTCTACCTAAATACTCATCAATAGTTTTTTCATTAATATTCTTATCAATGTCATATACGCCTCTTAAGCCTTCAGATTTTTCTTGTTTTGGAAGTGGTGCTAAGCCCTTTTCTTTAGGTATTGCAAAATAGATAGATCCTCCTCCAACTACTAAGCCAATAAAAACTGCTATTAAATATTTTATACTTTTCATAAATCTCCTTTCTTTATCAGTTTAACATTTAAAAGAAAAAAGACCTATAACTTAGTAGTTGAAATAACTCTAGTTTAGGTTGAGCTCTATTTTGCACAATTATCATTTATATTAAGAGGTATTTTATAAGTGGTTATTTTATTATTTTTATCTATAGCATTAACTTCTAAGTACAAACTATCATTAGTATATTTTTTGCACATTCTAGAATAATTATCAATATTTAATTCTATATCTTTTAAATATTCATCTAATTTTATATTATTCATGCTCTTACAACTACTTATCTTCATATTTGTATTATCGTTTTTCTCATATAAATTACATTCTACTTCTTTATATAAAGTATCATCATCTTTTCCACAATAGTTAATATCTGATATATAAATTGAAGACTTATCTTTATTATAAGCAATACTACCAGTTACTTTAAATTCTTCACAAGAAGCTGAAATAGTTTTAAAATCAAAGTTATTTTTATTATTATTCTTAAATGCAAATATTAAAACTATAATAGCTAATATAGATAGTAAAACTACTATATAAATAGTTATATTTTTCTTTTTTTTACTTACTTCACCATCTAAAATATCTTCAATACTAACATTAAAATCTTTACTAATTTGTCTTAAAAGAGTAATTTCTGGCAAGTTTATGCCGTTTTCCCATTTACTTACAGCTTGATAAGTAACTCCATATTTATCTGCTAAGTCTTTTTGAGTTAAGTTATTATCTTTTCTAATTTTTTTAATAAATTTACCTACTTTTTCAGGATTCAATTAAATCACCACTTTTTAATAAACAAATCTATTATATCATTTATTACCAAATATGTGGTATTAATTTATATTTAACTTTATTTTTGTATTCTTTATATCCTACTAAATTTTCTTCTAATACTTTTTCTTCATTATTGATTCTTTTTATAATTATAAATGGATAAATTAAAAATATTAAAAAAGATATAATTGAATCTAAAATTAAAGGAATAGATAGGAATAAAAAGATTGTTATTAAATACATAGGATGTCTTACTATTCCATATAAACCATTATCTATAACTTTTTGATTATTTTTTACTTCAATAGTTCTAGATAAGAAAGTATTTTCTTTTAATACTTCAGCATACATAATATATGAAATTATAAATATAAGTGAAGAAATAATAATAACTATATTTGGTATATGATACCAATTAAAGCGAAAATTTAAACCTGATATAATAAAACCTATGGTAAACATTAAACTGCTTAAAATAACTACATTTTTTTGTTCTTTTTCATTTTCTTTAGCATTAAGTCTACTTTTTAATAAATTAGGGTTTTTAATCATCATAATAATACCAGCAAAAAACATTGGAATAAATAATAATCCCATAAATAGCAAACCATTATAGTACTTTAAAGAACCTGCAGGAATAAATATTAATAAACCTACTAAAATAATTCCTAATAAATATTTTATTATAGCTTCAATAAATAATTTTACATTCATAAAAACCTCTTATAATTTATTATAGCAAATTTTCTTTGCTCATAGCTATCTCCAACTATAATTAATCTATTATTTTTTGCACTTTAAAATTGCGCTTAGTAATAATCTTGTATGTTAGCAAATATTTTCTATGAGATATTAGTAAAAGTGAATAATCCCCTATCACTTTTCATAATACATTTATTATTTTCAAAAGAGTATTCATAATTAGTATCGATATTTTTTTCATCTTCAAAATTAATTGATATTATTTTATCACTTACTTTATAAGTAAACTTATATTCAGATAGAGGTGTTTTCATAATGCCACTATTATTTCTTTTAAACTCGTAAATTATTCCACCTTCACTTATCCATTTCCCAATAAAAAAGTTTTTAGTATTTTTAATTATCATTATAGATGATATTAATAAAGTTGTGGTGGATACAATTATTAATCCAATTGCTACTTCTTTTTTCAATCTTTTTTTCTTTTTCATAAATAGCCTCCTAATTATTTATAAAGGCGATAATAAAAGATATTATCGCCTTTAATTAACGAATTAATCTAATTTGTAGATTTTTTTAATCTTGTTGCAGAAACTGTTCCAACTGATAAACCTAAAATAGATATAACTAACATTCCAATCCAAACATGTATATTATCACTAGTTTGTGGATTACCAGTAGTAGTGCCTCCTGAATTAGATACAACATTGCCAACTAATACATAAGGGCTTAAATGATTTAGCGTACCTACTAAGTATTTACCATCTGCTGAAACTTGGAAATTCAATGGTTCATTATCCAAATTAAAGTTCTCATCTACATAATACATTTTAAAGTCATTATATTTTGTTAATTCATCAGTATTTATTTTAATCTTAATTGTAAATGGTCCTTCATGAATATTTCTTCTACCATCATCTTCTGGATCGTTTGGATCTGGATTTACTAATTCATAAACATTTATGTCGAAGAAAAATAAGAAAGTACCTTTTTTCTCTGCTTGTGCTTTTACACCACCAAATATTTGATCATATTGTTCAGAATTAATATTAGCGGCTGCCATAACTTCTTCTTTTGTAAATGATAGATAATTTATCATTTCAAAGTGATATGTATGTCCAGCTTCTTCTTTAAATGAAATTAGATTTTCATTATCATCTTCTACGCTATAAGAAGTATTTCTTTCTGGATCTTCACCTAATTCAGAATTTTCAGAATCAGTCCATAATGCAAATAATGTAATATTGTCTGATATTGGTGTATTAAAATCAAATTCTCTTGTATATGTATCGTCTTCAAACCATCCGCCAAATACTTTATTACCATTTGTTGGATCAGGTGTTGGTTTAGTTACTTTTTTTCCTTCTAATACTTGAATAGATTCAATTTCACTTCCACCATTAGAATTAAAAGTTATAGTATATGTTGCTCCTTCTTCTTCTATAGAAACACTTGCTCTCTTAATTTCTCCACCTTCATAATTAGCACAAGCTACTTTGTAATTTCCTGTAGTTGTTGTTGTAAACATTCCTTCAAATTTAGAATTATTTACTGCCGCTGATAATTTATCAATTTCTTCATCTTGTGAATTATATAATTTACACATTACAGCATGTGAACCATCCTCTATTGTTCCACTATAATTAATTTTATTGCCATCTGTATCTGCAGTTAATGTTAATACTTTAGGGTAACTAATAGCAAGTACACTAAATGGAAGAGTTAATAGTATAGTTAATATAAATAATATTGATTTCTTCATACTATTCACCATCCTCCTTATAAAGGTTAGCAAGTGTTCCTTCACCAGAACCAACATATGCTCCAGCATAATTTGAATCAGTACTTCCTTTATACTCAGCGTTTAAATATATTTTATCTATATCTTTTTCTTGGATTCCATCTAATTTACTAACAAATGTTGATTTTTTTAGGCCTTTACCACCTCTTAATTGTTCATCTACTTCATAACCATCTGTTATATTTCCTAATCCATCATCAATTCCATCTTTGGCAGTTAAAACTAGCGTTTTAATTGTGCCATCATTTAATATTATTTTTGCAGTTAAATCAAAATCAGAATATGATTTTTCTCTATCAAAATAGAAATCTGCAATTAAGGTAGAACCATTATCATTATTAGCTACCCATCCATCTATTGTAAATCTTTTAACTTGTAAGTAAGATGATTCACCTTTAGTATCAGTTACTTTAAATACAACATTATCATAGAAGTTAGATGAGAATACTAATTTAAAATCTCCATTATTTTCTTTCGTAATAGTTACTGAATCTAGAGGTACATCTAATGCTTCTATTGAAGATATTGCAAAAGAATTATAATTAAGTGCTCTAATAATTACTGTACTTTCAAGTAATATTGAGTTAAGAGTCGTAGGTCTAGTTTTTGTAGTTCCAGAGATATCAAATTGATCTTGTCTAACAAATGGATTTGTATAATATTCTGGATAATAAGATAACTCTGATAAATCACCCATTGTGATTCCTTTAAATTCATTATTATAAATTACTACTTTAAAGTTTCTATCTCCATATGAAACATACGTGTTATTATCTTGTGTTTCTCCAACTGGTTGTAATCTTATAAATGGAAGATTTCCTGCTTGTACATAATAGTCATCGACACACCACTGAAATGTATTCCATAAATCTCCTGGATCTCCTTCTTGAGGTCTAACGCATTGACCGGCATCAATTGCAGCTTTTTCCCACTCACTCATATTTGGTGGAAATTCTGCTATGATACTTTCTGGGTTAACATTTGCCCAATTAATTTCTTCAATATTATTTTGTTCTTTGTATATAAGAGACCAGTAATTAAACCTGTCTGGTAAAACCCATGCTTTATACTTAGCGTGTACATCAAAATGGATATTGTTATTGTTATCTGCCTTTATATCAATATCTTTATAGAATGTACTTCTACCATCATTAAAATCTGGTATATCAAAGAATTCATGATAACATGTACCTTCTCCACAAGACCATAATACATAAGCATGTCCATCAAAGTGTGGTTCATTTCCTCCTTGATGCTCAACATAATCTTGAACAGCTATATTTTCATTGGCACTAAATGCAAAATTCATATCTACTTCATGCCCTTGCATAAATAAAGTAAACTTATTGGCACTATTGTAATTTAATTTTGCTGCTGGTCCATCACTTACACTTATAGTACAAATATTATCATTACATGAAACTATTCCTACACTTTCATCATTTGAATTTCTTAATTCAACATATTGTCCATCTATTTTTAGATGTCCATTTTCATTTTCCATTGTATGATTGCCACTTATAGAAAAAGTAAGAGTATAATCACTATTGGCAAATACTTTAGTTATTGGCACAAAATAACTAATTAACATAGCAAAAATTATTGTCAGAGCCATAATTTTTTTTGGCATTTTTTTAATTTCTCTTTTCAATTTTTTCACAAATATTCCTCCTTATAATACTTAATATAAGTTTATCATGTTTTTAATCTTTTTTTAATATTTACATTATAAATTACTTAATTGTCATTGACTTTTGTGTAATCTACCGCTATGCTTATGAAAAGAAACGTAAAGGTGATCATATGAACTTTAATGACAAATTAAATGAATATATTGAGCTTATAGGATGTACTAATAAACAATTATCAGATATAACTGGTATTGCGCCACCTATTATAAGTGGATATCGAAAAGGAAATAGAATTCCAAAATATAATAGTAAACAATTTACGGATTTAGTTAATGGTATTGTTTTATTAAGTAATGAAAAACAAATTGATAATATTACAAAAGAAAACTTAGAAAAAGATTTAGGAGAATTTTTAAAAATAGAAAATATAGACTTTGAATTATTTAATACTAATTTTAATTTATTAATTGATACTTTTAAAATTAATTTATCTGATTTATCTAAATTTCTTGGTTTTGATTCTTCATTTGTATCTAAAATTAAGAATGGTATTAGAAAACCACTTAGTATAGCTGATTTTGCTAATGGTGTATGCAAATTTATCATAAATAATTATTTAGATACTAGTAGTGAATTAATAAAAGAACTTATAAAATGTGATGATAAAGACTATAAAGATATAGCAGTTGTTACTAATAAATTATACTATTGGCTAACAAATAATGTAAATAAAAATACTAATGATAACGATGTTAATAGTTTTATTAAAAAATTAGATGATTTTGATTTAAATGATTATATAAAATCTAT
>CAJOQL010000108.1 GCA_905236935.1 uncultured Bacilli bacterium | reverse complement strand
TATATTACTTATGATAATGATTATATTGAAACTGAATGGTGGATTTTAAAGAAATTCTATGATGAAGGATTATTTTACAAAGGAGTTAAAATAGTTCCTTGGTGTCCTAGATGTGGAACTGGTCTTGCTTCTCATGAAGTAGCTCAAGGTTATGAAACAGTAACGGCTAATACTGTTATTGTTCCTTTTAAGAAAAAAAATAGTGATGAATACTTTTTAGTATGGACAACAACTCCTTGGACTTTAATTGCAAATGTAGGACTTTGTGTTAATCCAGAAGAAGATTATGTAACAGTAGAATCAAAAGGTAATAAATTTATTTTAGCTGAAAAATTAGTAAATAAAGTACTAGGTGAAGATGCGATTGTTTTAGATAAATACAAAGGTAAGGCTTTAGAATATACTGAATATGAACAATTATTACCATTTTTAAGTGTACCTAGTGATAAAAAGTCTTTTATTGTAATGTGTGATGATTATGTTACTACTGAAGATGGAACTGGTATTGTTCATATAGCGCCTGCTTTTGGTGAAGATGATGCTAAAGTTGGAAAAAAATATAATATTGCTTATTTAAATCCAGTTGGTGAAGATGGTAAGTATACAGATGGTCCTTGGAAAGATATGTTAATCTTTGATGCAGATTTAAAAGTAATTGAATGGTTAAAAGAAAATGATAAGTTATTTAAAAAGCAAAAAATGGAGCATGAATATCCACATTGTTGGAGATGCCATAGTCCACTTGTTTATTATTCTAGACCATCATATTATTTAGAAGTTACTAAAATTAAAGATAAAATTATTGCAGAAAATAATAAAGTAAATTGGTATCCTGCTTATGTTGGGGAAAAAAGATTTGGCAACTGGCTTTTAAATATGAACGATTGGGCTATTAGCCGTAATAGATATTGGGGTACGCCACTTCCTTTATGGCTTTGTGATTGTGGTTACTCAGAAATGATTGGTTCAAGAGAAGAACTAAAAGAAAAAGCTATTGAAGAAATAGATGTTAAAACTATTGATTTACATAGACCTTATGTAGATGATATTCATTTAACTTGTCCTAAATGTGGCAAAAAAATGACTCGCATTGAGGAAGTTATTGATTGTTGGTTTGATTCAGGTTCAATGCCTTTTGCTCAGTATCATTATCCATTTGAAAATAAAGATTTATGGGAAAGTCAATATCCTGCTGATTTTATTTGTGAAGGAATTGATCAAACAAGAGGATGGTTTTATTCACTTCTCGTTATAAGTACTTTTGTAACTGGTAAAAGTCCTTATAAAAATGTTTTAGTTAATGAATTATTGCTTGATAAAAATGGTCAAAAGATGCATAAAAGTAAAGGAAATTCTATCGAACCATTTACTCTTATGCAAAATAGTGGTGCTGATATAATTAGATGGTATATTCCTTATGTATCACCAGTATGGACTCCTTTAAAATTTAATGAAGATGATTTAAAAGAAGTTCATAGTAAATTCTTTAATCCATTTAAAAATACTTATTCATTTTTTCAAACATATGCTAACATAGATAAAATTGATATTAGTAAGTGTGATGTTCCATATGAAAATCGTGAACTTATTGATAAATGGATTATTAGTAAATATAATAAATTAGTTAAAGATGTAATATCTTACTTTGAAGAATATGATTTAAATGGAGTTGTTAAGTTAATTACTAATTTTACAAGCGAAGATTTATCCAACTGGTATATTAGAAGAAATCGTAATCGTTTCTGGTCTTCTCAAATGGATAATAGTAAAAAGTCTGTTTATATAACTACTTATGAAATATTAGTTGGTTTATGTAAATTATGTGCTCCAATTATTCCTTATATTACTGAAGAAATATATCGTAAATTAACTGGTGAAGAATCAGTACATTTAGCATCTTATCCTGTAAGTAATGAAAAATTAATAAATTTAGATATTGAAAAGAGAATGGATAAGGTTCGTGATTTAATTTCAATGGGCCGAAATGCAAGAGAGGAAGCTAATATTAAAGTTAGACAACCTTTAAGTGAGGTTTTAATTGATGGAAAATTAAAGAATCTTTTAGGAGATTTAGTAACTTTAATTAATGAAGAATTAAATGTTAAAGAAGTTATCTATGCTGATGATTTATCTCTTTATATGAATTTTATTGTTAAACCAAATTTTAAAGAAGTAGGTAAAATATTAGGTGCAAAAATTAAATCTTTCCAATCTGCTTTATTAGAATTAAATGAAGAAGAAATAACTAAATTACTAAATAATGAAAATATAACTATTAAACTAGATGGTGAAGATTTAGAAGTTACACCATCAATGGTAGATATTAGAATAGAATCTAAAGAAGGATTTAATGCTCAAATGTATAATAATGATTTTATTATTTTAAATACAGAACTTACTGAAGATTTAATTTTAGAAGGATTAGCTAGAGAAATTGTTTCAAAAGTTCAAAACTTAAGAAAAACAAATGGTTATGATATTGCTGATCGAATTAAACTTAAATATGATGCTGAAGGACAAACTCTAGAAGCATTTCAAAAATTTGCTGATTATATTAAAGAAGAAACTTTAGCAAATATTTATGAGCAAGAAAAAAATAATAATAAAGTAGATATTAATGGAAATACTGTTTATATTGAAATAGAAAAGAATTAATTTAAAAGTGCAGAAATACCTGCATTTTTATTTGTTTTTAGGGACATAATCATTATTTTTCCTTATAAATAAAGGACTTGATTTTTATAGGAATTAGTGTTATAGTATGTCACAACTTATCTAAAAGAGGGGGAAAATACATGTACGAAGATAGTAAAGTTAAATTTAATTGGAAAGGTTTTATATTAAAATTAATTATTGTTTTGTTAATAGTATTCCTAGTATTAAAATTATTACCATTTGGTAGTAAAAAAGAAGCTAATGGTCATACTAAAGTATTTAATGATAATTTTAATAGTATTAAAGAAGTAGGTAATAGTTTCTTTACTAAAGATACTTTACCACAAGGTGACGAGGAATCTATAGTAACATTAAGACAATTAATTAACAGTAAAAAAATTAAAACATTAAAAGGCGCTGACAAAAAAGTTTGTAATGAAGATAGTAGTTACATTAAATCTTATAAAAAGAATATTGGTTATGAATTAGAAGTACATTTAGTTTGTGGAGATGAAGAAGAAACTTCTTATATATACTTAGGATGTTTCGATAATTGTGAAATTAAACCAACTACTACTGCGACTACAACTAAAAAAACAACAACTACAACTAAAAAAGCAACTACTAATGTAAATACTACTAAAAAAAGTACAACAAAAACTACAACTACTACTACAAGGGTTAAAAAATATGCTGTAATATTTAATGTAAACGGTGGATCTAGAGTATCTAGTCAGTATGTAATTGAAGGAAAAACTGCAGTAAATCCAGGAACTCCTAATAGAGCAGGTTATTCATTTGAAGGATGGTACTTAGATGGTAAAAAGTATGATTTTAATACTAAAGTAACTAGTAATATTATTTTAATTGCTAAATGGAAATATAATGATATTGTTGCAATTAATCTTCCAGTAAGTACTAAAAAATCTACATATAATGAAGTAGTTTATTCTGCTGCATCAACTAATCTCAATAGTAATGTAGTAAGTACTAAAATGGAATTAAATGTTCCAGATGCTATTAAAAATAAAAATAATTTAACAATTAAATCTATTTCATACATTAGAAATTTTATAACCGATAATGATGTGAAAAATTATTTAAACAATAAAAATGTATTTTTTACATACGATGAATCATTAATTGATAATACTTATAATATTAGTAATTTTGGTTTAATTGATAATGTTGAACTTAATCGTTATGGAACAGATAAAAATAGAGCAATTTACTGGAATGCTTCTATAAAAAATTCTTGTAAAAATCCCGTTAATGATAAATGCGAATATGGTATTTTATATCGTGTAACTTGGGAATATGATGCTTAAAATAGACATAAACGTCTATTTTTTTCATATAATTTAGTATGAAAAAAGTTATATTATTCTTAACAATATTATTTATACCCTTAAATGTAAGAGGGATATCTGCTTCTTCATATATAGTTATGGATAGTGATAATAATAGAGTACTAGAAGGAGCAAATATTCATAGAAAAGCCTTAATTGCTTCAATTACGAAAATAATGACTGCAATGGTAGTTATAAATAATGGCGCTTTAGATGAAACAGTTACAATTGGAGATGAGGTATTAAAAAGTTTTGGTAGTGGTATTTATGTAAGTGTAGGAGAAAAAATAAAAAAAGAAGAACTTTTATATGGTTTGATGCTTAGAAGTGGTAATGATGCTGCCTATGCACTTGCTTTTAATACTGGTGGATCTATGGAAGGATTTACTATGATGATGAATAGTTTAGCTAAAAGTTTAAAAATGAATAATACAGAATTTAAAAATAGTGCTGGGTTGGAAGATGCATTTGGTGAAAATTATTCAACTGTTTATGATATGGCACTTTTATCTAGCTATGCTATTAAAAATGAAGAATATCGTAAAATAGTAGGAACTAAAAATATTACTGTAAAAACTGATTTAAAAACTTATGTATGGCATAATAAAAACCGTTTACTATCAATGTATGAATATGCGATAGGTGGTAAAACTGGTTTTACAGAAAAAGCCAGAAGAACTCTAGTAACAAATGCATCTAAAAATAATGTTAACTTAACTGTAGTAACTTTTAATGATGACAATGACTTTAATAATCATAAAAATCTATATGAAAAATATTTTGCTAAATTAAAACCATATCAAATTCTTTTTAAAGGACCTATTGAAACTAAATATCCTAATACTTATATAGAAAATGACTATTGGATGAGTTTATCTAATGAAGAATCTAATCGGGTAGAGATAACAGTTAATTATTATGATAATAATGCTACTAATATAATTGGATATGCTGAAATAAAACTAGATGGTAAAATTTATCATAAAGAAAATATTTTAATAAAAAAAGAGAAAAAAGAAGAAAAAATATCTTTGTGGGAAAAGATAAAAAGAAAGATTGCTAGTTTATGGTAAATATTATATGGGGATTATTTATTCTAATAGGAATTATTTATAGTTATTTTAATGGTAATATTGCAAATATTAATTATGAAATATTAGATAGTGGTTCATCAGCATTAGAACTTTTATTAAATATTATGCCATTATTAGTAATATGGATGGGACTTATGCAAATTGCTGAAAAGTCGGGTTTAATTAATAAAATAGCCCATTTAATGACTCCAATTTTATCCCGCCTTTTTCCAAGTATTCCAAAAGATCACGAAGCTTTAGGATATATTGCTAGTAATATTGCAATTAATATGGCAGGGCTTGGTTCAGCAGCAACTCCTTTTGGTTTAAAAGCTATGGAAAAATTAGAAGAACTAAATAATGAGAAAAATAAAGCTACTGAGGCTATGATAACCTTTCTTGTTTTAAATACAAGTGGAGTAACAATTATTCCTACGACAATAATATCTTTAAGATTATCAGCAGGTAGTGTTAATCCTACTATGATTATTCCAACGTGCATTTTAGCAACAACTATTTCTACTATTGGTGGTCTTACAATGGATTATTTAATAAGGAGAAGAAATGGGAAATTTTAGTTTATTAGTACTACCTATAATTGTGCTTTTTATTATTCTTTATGGTTTTAAAAAGAAAGTTAATATTTATGATGAATTTTTAGAGGGAGCAAAAGAAGGAGCCATAACTACTTTTAGAATATTACCTAATTTATTTGCAATGGTTTTTGCTGTAAATATTTTAGTTAAAAGTAATTTTATTAATGATGCTTTTGATTTTTTAAGTAGTTATCTTGCTAAGTATAATATAACAAGTGATATTATTCCTATGTGCTTTTTAAGAAGTATATCTGGAAATAGTACTTTAGTTTTAATGACACAAATATTTAATACTTATGGACCAGATAGTATTATGGGACTATTAGCAAGTACTATTCAAGGATCATCAGATACTACTTTTTATGTTATTGCTCTTTATTTTGGAAGTATTGGTATAACTAAAAGTAGATATGCACTTCCAGTTGGTTTATTTGCTGATTTTTGTGGAATAGTTGCTTCATTTATTTTAGTATCTATCTTTTTTGGAAATTAATATTAGATTCATTATTAATAATAGGATTAAAAATTCCTAGTTTTTTGGCTGATAATAATTAGAAGAGGATATATTTATTATTTAAAATATGTTAAAATCTTATAGAAATGGTGTGATGTTTTATGGAAAGATTACAAAAAGTAATAGCAACTTCTGGATATACTTCTAGAAGAAAAGCCGAAGAATTAATTTTAAGTGGTAAAGTATATGTTAATGGAGAAAAAGTTACTACTTTAGGAACTAAAGTAAATGGTAATGATGATATTGTAATTAATGGTGTTCATATTGGAACAGAAGATAAAGTTTATTATTTATTAAATAAACCAAGAAAAGTTATTTCATCAGTTAAAGATGAACATGATCGTACAACAGTAACTGATTTAATTAATACGAGTAAAAGAATTTATCCTATTGGAAGATTAGATTATGATACAACTGGTCTTATTATATTAACTAATGATGGAGAACTTACTAATATACTTTCTCATCCTTCTAATCATGTTCCTAAAAAGTATATTGCTAAATTAAATAAAGCTATAAATATAGAAGATATTCATAAATTAAAAAGTGGAGTAATGGTTGATGGAATTAAATGCGTTCCAACTAGAGTTAAGCTCAAAAAGACAGATTTAGAAAAAGATTATTCTATTATTGAAATTACTATAATTGAAGGAAGAAATCATATTGTAAAGAATGTTTTTAAAAATCTTGGTTATTTAGTAGATAAATTATCAAGAGTAGAATATGCTTTTTTAACTACTGATAATTTAAAAAGTGGGGAATATCGTCCTTTAACAATAAAAGAAGTGAAAAAATTATATGACTACAAAATTAAGAATTAATGCAATAGACCATCAAGGTAATGGTATATCAAAAGTAGATAATAAAGTAATATTTATCCCAAATGTCTTACCTAATGAAATGATAGAAGCAGAAATAATTAAAGAAAAAAAGAACTATTTAGAAGGAAAATTAATAAATATTATAGATCCATCGAATATAAGAATTAAAAGTAAGTGTCCACATTATAAAGAATGTGGTGGATGCAATTATCAACATATAGATATTAAAGAAGAAGAAAAAATTAAATTAGATATAATTAAAAATATTTTAAAAAGATATGCAAGTTTAGAAATAAACCCTAAATTTATTAGTTCTAAAGAATATAATTATCGTAATAAAGTAGAATTTAAAATTAAAGATAATTTTTGGGGATATTATA
The DNA here is from genome assembly GCA_905236935.1 of uncultured Bacilli bacterium. Next base: position 4,045 of record CAJOQL010000108.1, on the reverse strand, counting down.
ATGCCGCATCACATAATTTTATAAAAATAGATAATTGTTTACTTGCTAAAGAAAGTATTAATGAATTAATAAAAAATAAAGATTTATTTAATATATCTAATGGTGAAATTATTATAAGATGTAACTATAATAATGAATTATTAATTAAGATTAATACTAATGAGAGATATAGTATTGATTTAAATAGTCTTACTAAAAATCATAAAATAATTGGGATTATAGTAAATGATAAACTTATTTATGGAGAAAATTGCTTTATTGAGAGAATAGGTGGTTATTTATTTAAGGTTAATATTAATTCTTTTTTTCAAATTAATTTAGATGTTTTAAATGAAGTATTTAATATTTTAAAAAAAGATAGTTTTGGGAAGGTAGTAGATTTATACTGCGGAGTTGGTACTTTAGGTATGGCTTTAAATAAAGATAAACTTTATGGAATTGAAATAATTCCTGAAGCAGTTAAGGATGCTATAAAAAATGCTAAAATTAATAACCAAGATAATTTATATATGCTAGGTGATTCTTCTAATATAAAGGAAATAAAAGATGATATTGATACAATTATTATTGATCCACCAAGAAGTGGTTTAAATAAAGAAACTTTAAATAATGTGTTAAATATTAAACCAAATAATCTAATTTATATGTCTTGTAATCCATTAACATTAGCTAGAGACCTAAATATAATTAAAAATAATTATAAAATAAATGAGTTTTATGTTCTTAATATGTTTCCAAGAACTAAGCATATTGAATGTTTAGTAATACTAACTAGTAATGATAGTAGTAAATGATATGATTATATCAATTGGTTTTAGAGTAAATTATTATTAGGGTTATAACTTAGGATAATAAATTTATTAAAGAATATATTCTTAAAGGATTTAATTTTAATGATGATAGATTTATAAAAGGAAATATTTTTGATAAAAAATATTTAGAAGGAGTATTAAATGGAAAATAAGTATGAGTTTTTTATTGCCGGACGTGCAAGAAATAAAGATGAAATATTGAAAATATGTGATATTTTTGATAAATATAATGTTTCATACTATTGCTTTTTAAAGAATGATGAAACAATGAATAGTTATGGTAATGCTAATCAAAGTACAGAAGAAAAACAACAAGAGTTTGAAAGTTTAGGTCTAAAAAGTCCTATAGTTTTAAATGTCTTTAATGAAGATTTAAAAAATGAAAAAGCATCTAAAAATTTCTTATTAGTATTACCTGCAGGTAAATCAGGACATATTGAAGCAGGGATTGCTTATGGTATGAATAAAAAGTGTTTTGCAATAGGTGAGTATGATGCTACTGATTCACTATATAATATATTTGATAATATATTTAATGATGAAAAAGAACTTGAACAATATTTAAAAGAAAATTATTAATAAATATTTATTTAAAAATGGGGACTTGGATTCTTATTTATTTATTAAGTAAACATTATATATTAGGAACTAGAGATAAATTTCCTGTTTTACATTTAACCAATATGGGTTATAATTATAAAGATTACTTAAGTCTAAAAGATTTAAAAAATATTAAAAAAATTCTAGATGAATATAATAACAATAAAATTGACTTAATTTTAGATTAGTCCAGAAAGGGGATTTTATGTTAGAGACAATTATTACTTATTTTTTATTATTTGTAATTTATGCTTTCATCGGATGGATTATGGAAGTAATATGTATGTTATATGAAAAGCATCGTTTTATAAATAGGGGTTTTTTAATTGGACCAATATGCCCAATATATGGGGGAGGAGCTCTTTTAATAATCTTTTTATTAGAGCCATATAAATCTAATCCAATCTTATTATTCCTAATGGCAATTATCATTTGTTCAATATTAGAATATTTTACTAGTTATATAATGGAGGTAATATTTAAAACAAGATGGTGGGATTATTCAGATGATAAATTTAATATTAATGGAAGAATATCTTTAAATACTATGATTCCATTTGGTATTTTAGGATGTGCTGTAATGTACTTAATTAATCCTTTTTTCTTAAATATTTTATCAAATATTCCATTTATTATTTTAAAAGTAATTGCTTTTATGTTATTAATTATTTTACTAATTGATAATATCTTATCATTTGATATTATTTTTAAATTAAGAAATACTATTTCTAATATTGAAAAAGATTCTACTGAGGAAATTAGTAATAAAGTTAAAGCAATTTTCTTAAAAAGAGGTGGCTTATATAAACGTTTAGTTGATGCATTTCCTAGTATGTTAAGTCCTAAAGAAAGATTATTAGCTTTAAAAAATAAAATAAATGATGAAATTAAAAAATTGAAAAAAGAAAAAAATTAGACTTAAGATAAAAAATTAAGAGTAGTTAACTAACAATTAACTTCTTTTTAGTATATAATAATTTTTAAGGAAGATTAATATGATTTTAAATGTAAGTGGAAGATGTGATATAGTAGCTTTTTATACTAAATGGTTTATGAATAGATATAAGGAAGGATTTGTAGATGTTAGAAATCCTTTTTATCCTAAAATGATAAGTAGAATTTATTTTAAGGATGTTGATTTAATTTTATTTTGTACTAAAAATCCTTTACCAATTATTCCTTATTTAAAAAATATTAATAAACCAATTGTATTTCATATCACACTAACTCCATATAAAAAGGATATTGAACCAAATGTTCCAAATAAATCTAATATAATTGAAGGAATAAAAGAAATATCAAATATTATTGGGAAAGAAAATACTTATGTTAGGTATGATCCTATTTTTGTAAGTGATAAGTATTCTATAGATTATCATAAAAAGGCTTTTAGTAAAATGTGTAAGTTATTAGATGGATATGTAGAAAAAATAATAGTATCATTTATTGATTATTATAAAAATGTTGAAAAGAATTTAAAAGTAATTAATTATCATGAATTAAGTAAGGAAGAATTAAAAGAAATTGGCATAAGTTTTTCTTCTATTAGTAAAGAACATAATATGACAGTTCAAACTTGTTTTGAAGAAGAAAACTTAACAGAATATAGTTTTATTAATGGAGAGTGTATGTCAAAAGAACTAGCATTTAAACTTACAGGGAAGAAATTTCCAAAATGGACTGCTCGGAAAGAAAATAAATGTAAATGTGTTCAAATGGTAGATATCGGAGTTTATAATTCTTGTAAACATTTTTGTAAGTACTGTTATGCTAATTTTGATGAGGATAAAGTAGAAGAGAATTTAAAAAATCATAATCCATTATCTTCACTTTTAACTAGTGAAATTACTTTAGATGATATAATTAAAGAAAGAAAAGGATAAAATATGAAAAAATTAAATATTGTATATGAAGATAAATTTTTACTTATTGTAAATAAACCAGCTAAAATGTTAACTATTAGTACCAATAAAGGAAATGAACCAAATCTTTATAGTGAGGTTTATGATTATTTACATAAGAAAAATCAAAAAGTTTTTATTGTAAATCGTTTAGATAAAGATACTAGTGGGCTTGTTGTTTTTGCTAAGAATGAAAATGTTAAATATTTAATGCAAAATAATTGGGAACATGTTGAAAGAAAGTATTATGCTGTAGTTGAAGGCGTAATTAAAGAAAGTGGAATGGTAGAATCTTATTTAAAAGAAACTAAAACTCTTTTGACTTATAGTACTAATGATAAAGCTGGTAAATATGCTAAAACTATTTATGAAATAGTTAAATCTAATAAAAAATATACACTACTTGAAATTAATATTTTAACTGGTCGTAAAAATCAAATAAGAGTTCATATGCAAGATATTAATCATCCTATTATAGGTGATAAAAAATATGGTTCAAAGATAAATCCAATTAATCGGATGTGTTTACATGCTTACTATTTAAATTTTATACATCCAGTTAATAAAGAAGCAATTGTACTTTCGATTCCTATGCCAAAAGAGTTTAATAAATTGTTTCTAAATTAATAGATATTAAAAATAGAAAAGATGTTACCCTAAAGCAACATCTAACATCATCATAATAATAAATCCAATTACTAGGTAAAGAGCCATGTGCTCTTTTTTTTCACT
>CAJOQL010000107.1 GCA_905236935.1 uncultured Bacilli bacterium | reverse complement strand
TCCTCAATATCTGTTCTCATCATCTTGTTGTCATTTTTTGGCATAAAGAATGAATCATCAAAGATATCATCAAACAAATCAAAATTCCTTCTTGGTACTAACATCATATCTATCAACTTCCTTTCCTAAATGTGTTGAGCCATTTGAGGTAAGCACATATCAAATATATAATTTTAATACCATAGTGAGCATCTTTTTCTCACTACAATCATAATTATACTCAAAAATTAGCAATTGTCAATACAGAGTGCTAATTTTATTCTTTTGGATATAGATTTAGAAATATTTAAATCCTAATATCTTAAAATTCAAAGCAATGAAAAAGGCCAAGATTAATTATCAAATAATAAAAATAAATCCACAATAATTTAAGCTATAAAAATTGCAAAAAATCACTTATAAAAAAGTTTTCCCAAATTATGCCCATTTTATGCTTAAATTATCCCAAAAATATTATTGAAATTTTTTTGTCAAGTGTTATAATATGGTAAACTTGTTAGAAATGTGCAAGAAAAGGAGATTACTTTATGTGATTTCCTTTTTTTATGTGTGAAAATTGTACATTTTAAGACAAAATATTTATGATTTAAAATCATATAGATTAGTAGAGGAAAATATGAAAGAATATAAAGTAAATAATATTTTTAATGATAACAGTATAACCTTAAATGAATTAATTCATAAGTTATTATTAACCTTAATTGATAATAACTTAAATATCTCTAACGAAAGTGATATAATGAGCATACAACTCTAAACTTATAGATGGAGGAAAAATGAATACTGAAAACTATAAGGTAGGGATTTATTTAAGGTTATCAAGAGAAGATGAAAGGTTGGGTGAAAGTTCAAGTATCTCTAATCAAAGAGATTTATTATTAAACTATATAAGAGATAATAATTTACTTTTTATTTCTGAATATGTTGACGATGGTGTATCAGGTACTACTTTTGATAGAGCTGGTTTTAATCAAATGATTAAAGACTGTGAAGATAAAAAAATAAATATGATAATTACCAAAGATACTTCTAGACTTGGTCGTGATCATATTGAATTTGGCTACTATGTCGAAAGATACTTTCCAGAACATAATATAAGATATGTTGCTGTTAACGATGGAATCGATACTGCTTCTAATAATAATGCCAATGATATGTTAGTATTTAAAAGTGCTTTTAACGATATGTATGTAAAAGACATCTCTAATAAATTAAGAAGTAGTCTTTACACTAAAAAAAGAAATGGACAGTTTGTCGGTGCTTACGCTCCGTATGGATATATTAAAAATCCAAACGATAAACATAAACTTATCATTGATGAAGAATCAGCAAATATTGTTAAACGAATCTTTAATATGTTTGCTGGTGGTAAATCATTAAATATTATTTGTGATACTCTAACTAATGAAAAAGTTCCAACACCAAGTATGCAAAAAAACATGAATTTAGGTCATACCAATCTTCATTATGGTGTTTGGTCAACTAGAACAGTTGATGATATTTTAAAAAATGAATGTTATATAGGTAACTTAGTTCAATGTAAACAAAAAAAGATAAATTATAAATCTAAAAAAAGAGTTCGTAATAAAGAAAATGACTACATAATAGCACCTAATGCTATCCCACCAATAATTACTAAAGAAACCTTTAATTTAGTTCAAGAAATGTTTAAAAGTAATAAATACCGTGGTACTGGTGATGGTATAACAAGTAAACTACTTTTAAGAGGTCTTATCTACTGCAGAGAATGTGGCCATACTATTGGATTTAAAGTACAAAAACAAAATACTAAAAAATATGGTAAAGTAACTAGAGTATATGGTAATTGTAATTACTGGGCTAAAAGAAGAAAACTAAATGTATGCACACCACACACTATTAAATATAGCATCCTAGAAGAAATAGTCTTATCAAATCTAACTCAAATATGTAAAACTTACTTAAACGAACAAGAATTATCTACTTATATCAAAAATAATAAACACAAAACATCTGATAAAGAAAAATATAAAAATGAAATTATAAAGCTTAATCAAAACATTAACCAAATAAATAAAAAAATAGATGCCTGCTATAATGACAGATTAGAAGGCAATATAACCTTAGATATGTATAAAAGAACATATAATAATTTAATACTAGAATTAGAAAAACTAGAAAGTTCTAAAGAAAAACTAGAAGAATTACTTAAGAATAAACCAACAAATGATAATGATAAAATATATGATACTATCATTAAAGATTTTATCTCAATGAAAAATCCCACTAGATCTATAATAGCTAGTCTTATTGATAAAATTGAAATTGATGAAAATAAATGTGTAAATATATATTATAAATTTAAAATTTAAATCAAAATAAAAAGTGACTTAAATCACTAATTAATTTAATAAAAAAATAGTAACATTTGTGGGCTATAACATAAACCCCATCCATATTTTTAAGAATAACCTGCTCATGATTATTTATAGTATTAGTTAAATTTACCCTATACATATCTTTCTCTCTAGCTGCTATAACATTATATGTAAAAGTATCTTCATTACTAATAATATCCATTGTTCCTTTAACTAAATATTTACTTCTTTTCTCATTATTTTTTATAAAACTATCTTTAATATTAGAATTATCTTTTCCTTTACCACATCCACTAACAACAAGAATTATCCCTAACCAAAGAATAAAAAACTTTTTCATTTAACCTCCTATCTAATATTATTTTAAACTTTTAATTTTATGTATAATAATTTTTACTTTGCTCATACTAATACTAGAAAAGAGGTTAATTTATGACAACATTACAAAAAGTATGTTTAGCCGTAACCATTATTGGTGGCATTAACTGGGGATTAATTGGTTTACTAGATTTTAACTTAGTAGAAGCTCTATTTGGTGCAGAATCTATTATTCCAAGAATAGTATATTCTCTAGTAGGTTTAACAAGTTTAATTAATGTAGGCATTCTATTAATGGATTTAGATATGCACGAGTAAAATAAAAAGAAGGATCTTTATTTAATCCTTCTGTACAACATAATATTTATTATCTATTTTTACTAAGGTAACTTCTCCTTTCGAATCATAACCTAAATCACTTTTATAGGTCCATTCTAAAGTTATCTTATATCCTGTAAGCGAATTATCTTTAATTTTATAATTCGTTTTTTCACATTTTATAATATTTACATTCATTACTTCTGGAAGTTCTTGATTACGTGAATTAGTACTATTATCTTCCATATATTTATAAATAGTATTTTGCACATTTAACTTATAATTTTGTACATAATCTGTATGTACAAATAAAGCCCCACCAACATCATACTTATTAAGTTTATTATCTAAAGAATACAAATCAGTTATAAACATTTTAGCAATTAATTTAGCATACTCTTCATCATCTATATCTTTACTTTCCAAATTTTTTTTAAGTTCATTAAATAAACTTTTATAATATTCACTATCATTACTTTTAAGTGTATAATCATAGCCTTTTATTGTATCTAAATTAGAAACTTTAACAACTTCATCTTCATTTTTATTTAACTTAATATATACTATTCCTCCAATAGCATATACTAATATAACTAGCATTATAAACAGTATTACCTTTTTTTTCACCTTATCACCCTATTTTATTTCCTTTACTTCATCTTTATTTTTACTTGATTTTATCAAATCATGAGTAATTATTCCATTAGATACTTCAATTAAATTATCAGTATATTCTCTTATATAACTTATATAATCTTCACTTAAAACCTCATCCATAGTTAAAGGCTTATATTCTTCTTTACTATTACGATAATAAACTTTGCTAGTTAAAAAATTTCCATTTGGAAAAGATACAATATTATTATTTTTAACCTCAAAAATATCCTTACCTAGTGCATACTTATTATACACTCCAAACATATTTCCAAGAGTAGGCATAACATCAATCATTCCCATTTTATAATCAACTAAAGAATTAAATTTTTCATTTTTACTCCAAATTATTAAAGGAGTTTTTTTATTTAATTCATTATCATAATAATCATAAGGAATATAATCTTCATCATCTATTGTTTTAATTTTTCCCGTTTTAAAATCATAATTATAATAATTATAAAATTCATTTAAAGCAAGTTTTGGATCATGATCTCCATAAAAAACAAATATTGTTTTATTAAAGTAATTACTTTCATTAATATACTTAATAAACTCACCTAAAGCTTCATCTGCATAATGACTACTACGAATATAATCACCTAATTTAGTATTTTCTAAATAATCATAATCTACATCTACATATTTATTTAACTTTTCATCAAAAACTTTACCTTTATATCTTAAATTGATTTGTTCAAACAAATTATTATTATCAAAAGGAGTATGATTAGTTAATGTAATAACTGTTCCCATATACTTTTTATTATTTTCTTCAATAGTTTCTAAAATTGGAATTGCTTGTCTAAAAAATGATTTATCTGATAATCCAAGCCCAATAAGTTCATCTAAATCAAAAGAAGTTTGAGAATAAAAATCCATATAACCTAAATTAGGATGCATTTTATTTCTATTCCACATACTAGCTTTATTTCCATGCATACTAAAAGTATAATATCCTCTATTTTTAAGTAGTTTTTGAATGCTCTCATATTCTCTATCAAAATAACTTACAAATACAGTTCCACTTGCAGAAGGCATTAAAGATGTACTTAAAGTAAATTCTGTATCACTAGAAGTTCCTGCACTTATTTGTGGATAAAAATTATTAAAATATATTCCCTCTTTAGCAAGTTTATTTAAATTTGGAGTAATCTCTACATTATTAATATTTAAATCAAGTAAAAATGTCATAATACTTTCCATATGAACAAAAACTACATTATAATCTAAAAATTTATTTGTATATTCATTATCACTCTTTTTAATAGTATTATTCTCATAATAATCAGTAAACTTCTTATAGGCAACATCATATCCTACCCAAGAATTAATTGTTGGTTTTAAAGTATTTATAAAATCATTAATTTGATAAACCACAATTCCAAAATGATTAACTGCATATTCTCTATTCCATTGCTTAGTTAAACTACTCCATGCCCCGCCGTTCATAATAGCACATCCAAAAGCAAATATACTAGCACCTATTCCAAGTACATATTTAAATGTTTTCTTACCATCTTCTATTTTAGTAATAAACTCAAAATAATCTCTTCTACTTAATTTCCTATTAATAATTATAAATAATACTGGAGCAAGTAAATATATAAATTGAATAAGTCTAAGTTTTTCAAAAATTGCATCCGTAACCTCACTAGCTTGACCAAGTGACGATAATAAACTAAAAGATGCATAAGAACTATAAAAACTATAATAAATACTATTAATAATACATACTAACGATAAAACAATTAAACAAATAAATAAATATCCAAATTGTTTTTTAGGCCTAAACAAATAACAAAAAGCCCCAAATAAAATAGGCATACAAATATCAAAAACCAATGGATTAAATGCTAAATTCCCACTAGTATAAATTCTAACAAAGATAGAACATAATATTGAAAGAATTATAAATGATGTAAATTGAACATTATACTTAATAAAATGAATAACCATATTGTATATCTTACTTAAATATTCTTTCATAGTTCATTACCCTTCTATTTATAGTATTGTATCACGTTAATAATAAAAAGTAAATTTAATGACCACTAGATTTTTTATGCAAAATCTCTTGAAATTATATCTAATTATGCTATAATATTCATATCAAATGCAGGTGTGGTTCAACGGCTAGAATGCAACCTTGCCAAGGTTGAGACGGGGTTTCGACTACCCTCACTTGCTCCATTTGAAAACAACTTACGAACCATTATGGTAAGTAAGTTTTTATTTTATACTAATAATAAATATGATAATATTAAATCAAGGAAGTGACTAAGTCATGAATGATAATGAAGCAATAAGAATATTAGGATTAGGTAGTTCATTTACAGGAGAAGAAGAACTTGCAGCATATCGCGAATTAGTAAAAAAATATCATCCTGATAATTATGATAATGCCTCAGAAGAAGAAATAAAGTTTGCTCATGAAAAAATGATTAAAATTAATGAAGCACATGATTATTTAAAAAAGAAGTATTTTACTAATCCAAGTGATATAAATAAAAGCGTAAATATTACTTCATCAAATAGTTATAGTTCAGCTTATAATAATCGTAAAACTTATAACTATTCAAAAGAAGCTGAATTAGAATTAGAAAAATATAAGCAAGAAGTCATAAAAAAGATTAAAGAAAGAGCAAATATAATTAATATTAATATATATCCAAAATATATTCATGCTCTTTTAAAAGATATTGAAAGAGAAACAAATAATATTATTAATATAATTATAATATGTAAAGATAAAGGAGATATTAATAGACAATATAATTTTTTTGTTAGGTCTATAATTGATAAATTAACTGAACTACTAATAGAATATTGTAAAATTAATAATCTTAATTATGATTTTATTCGACGTAGAGTTAATTATAACTGGTCGGTATCAAAATTTTATGAACAACTTGAACAAATGAAAAAACAATATGAAGATAGAACAAAACAATTACAAGATAGATTAAAAAAAGAAACTGAAAAGTACAAAGAATATATAGGCTATACACATTTAAAAGATTTTATCTCTGAAACAATAGAAAAAGTAATTATTGCTATTGGAAAAGATGATTATTTAGTTGAAATTTGTATTGGAAATATGCATAGTATTATTACCGAAAAATTTAAAGAATACTTTAAAGAAATGTTAACAAAATATGCTGAGAAATATAAAGACTATGCTGGATATAATGAATATGTAAAAATAAGAATATCAGGTAAAATAGATTCATACACATCTTATGCAAAAGAAAGAGACTTTGCTGAAACACAATTAGAAGATTTTATTAAAAAATTTCATGATGAAATTGAAAATATATTTGCTCGAAACTTTGCTATTATTAATAGACTTAATAAAATTAAAAAGAATTTTGACGATATTCCTGATCAATTAGAAGTTAATAGTTTTAATAATTTATATGAAGAATTAAAAAACTGTGAACAAAGATTTAATAAAGGTGACGATATTACCTCTAACTTAGATGATATTGAAAGAAAACTAGAAAAAATATTGCAATTTAATAAAAATAGAGAATTATTAAATAAAGCATATAACATTTTAATAACAAATTATCATAATAAACTAGCTTCGATAAGTCCTATTAATTATAAAGAATTACAAAAAGTTAATGAAATATTTGAAGCAGTAATTAAAATTTTTGCTAAACTAGAAAATCAAGAAATTGATATTGATGCAACAATCGATATTTTATCTAGAATTACCTTTAACAGTTATGATGAAGATATGTCTTTAATTAATAGTACTAATAAAATCAATATTGCTTCTGGTGTATATATTATAAAACCTGAATATATGAGAAATACATTTGCAGATGAATCTCTCTTTTATCTTAAAGAAGAAGATGGAAATTATTATATGTATAGAACTGGTACTATTACAACTAAAGAAATGATGCCAATTGACAAAATTAAAAATAAATTTATTTCATTAGAAGATTTTTTACAAAAAGCAGAGTACATCGGAAAAGAATTTGATGCTATTTCGAGATATTTGGTTTTATATAAATTAGGCCAAGTTTACATATCTAGAGTTTCTAATATTACTTTATTTGGAATTAAACAAAATATTAATAAAAAGCTAACTACACCATTAGATTATTCTATTTATGGTGGAGATTATAAGGATATTAATGAACTAATTACTGCTATTAAAATACAAGTAGAAAAATCTGTAATTACTTATGAAAATGAAGAAAAAAGAAAAGATAAGAATTATATAATTAAATAACAAATAATGATTTTATACTGATTAATTGTCTCCTATAAAATCATTTTCATTATTAGAAAAATAATGTAAATAATACCATAAGATTATCAAAATATCATTGAATTTTAATAATGATTAATTTATAATTCTTAGAAAGAGAACTTATTAGTTCGTAAGCTGTTGCTTAATTGCTCCATTTGAAATAAGCGTCGAACTAATCGACGTTTTTTGTTTGATATCAAAAAGTGCATTACTATGTGTTAATTAATGATTTGTATCAATTTTTGACAAAACACAACGCTTTTTTATATAAAATGCACTATATTTTTAAAAAATAGTGCATTTTCATTAACCGAAGTAATTTTATATCATATAATAAAAAAAGGTGTTTACATGGAACCATTTAAACCTGCAAAACTACCTTTTATCAAAAATGTCACTTAAATATCCCATAATTTGAAATTATTATATTTCATAATATAAACTTTATTGAATTAAACTTTTATAAATTTTTTTAATATTAAAGAGTTTAAAAATAAAGAAATTGAATAAATTACTGACTTAAATAAATTATATAAAAATCTTATCACTAATTATTGTCTTCGCTTAATATGAAGTCTTTCATAAGTTTCTATTTTATGCTTAGATAAAGCTACATCTGCTTCAATATTTGCAAGTTTAAAATCATTAATTTGCTCAACAATTCCATAATTTGCACACAATGGAAAAGGCAAATTATATTCAAGCATTTCACAACTCAATATCATATTAACTCTTTCTAATTTATTTTTAATTTCATCATGTTTAAAGCCATTAGACAAAATAACGAACTCATCCCCGCCAATTCTAAATAATTTATCATCATCATCAAGTACATTTTCAATCAATTTAGCAGTAGTAATTATATATCTATCACCTGCTGCATGACCATGATGATCATTAACATATTTCAATCTAAATAAATCAACTAAAGTATAAGTTATTAAATTATCAGTTTCAGATAGCTCATCAACATATTGATCATAAGAATATTTATTTCCAACATTAGTAAGTGCATCAGTCTTAGAAGCCATTATTATTTTTTCCCTATCTTCTATAACTCTAAAAATTATTTCAAAAGTTCTTTTAATAACAGATTTATACTTTATATTTAATTCTTCATCAACAATATCATTATTTTTTAATATAACTAAATATATATTATCATTTGTTTCTACTTTTATTGGTTCATAATCTAAAAGTAGCTTACCATCCCTATAAAAATCACTTAATTCTTTTTTCTCATGCAAACCAGCATAGCACTCAATATTATAATAACATTTAGACTTTTTATATATTTGAACATCACTAGCAAGTGTAAAAGTAGAAATCATTTTTAAAGCTTCAGATAAACGTTCTTCAATATTTCCTTCTTTTGAAACAATATCAATTATATTAAAAGCATTATACCAAACATTACCTAAATCAGATTCATTCTCCATAAACACATCACCTCTTTTAATTGGAATATAGTAAATATTATACCTTAACTTTTATTAATTTCCAAAAACTATTTTTATAATTTTGAAACTCCTTATCATTTGAGTTTATTTGCAAAACATAATTTATCTTGCCAAATAAACTATTAACATATTTTTCTTCATCCTTAATTCCAAGATTCTTTAAATGTGACTTCAAGCCATACTTTTTAATATAGTACATCTCTTGTCTAATCTTTTGACGATATACTTTAGATACTTGCAATTTCTTATTTACAACTATACCAGTTACACTTTGCATATCAGATTGATAAACAATATGAATTTTATTTTTATTTAAAATTAAACCAAGCTTTTTAAGATTTTCTTTAACAAACATAATAATATCATGAGGATTAAAATCACCTGAAAAAGTCATATCATCAGAATACCTACTATAAGAAATATTATGTTTCAAACACCAAGCACCTACATTTTCATCAAAACTTCTAAGTACTAAATTAGATATATATGCTGAAGTAGGAGCACCTTGTGGTAAATGATTATCATAACTGCATAAATAAGTAAGAATCATTCCTACTGACTTAGGATAATATACAATCGAAAAACATGTATTATAAATTTGCATAAAACTAATACTTTCAAAAAAATCCTTAATATCAAGCTTTAATATTACTTTTTTATTAATATGATCTTTTGCATTATCTCTTAAAGATAAACCTTTAATATAGGCTTTAGCATAAGAAGAAATATTCATATCTTCCAAAAGATTATGTAAAATATTTTTTTGAATTTGTAAAAGCATTGAATTAGGTTCATATATCATACGATATCCACCATGTTTTTTCTTTATTTTATACAAATTATAATTATTTTCTATATTATTACTAATTGAATATAACGTTTTTATATATCTTTTTTCATCTTTACAATTAAAAAGATGAAGAGATAGTAAATAATCATTACATTGCTTTATTCCAGCATACTTCCACATTTACTATCCCTCCAAAACTGCAGTACTTATGATATTGTAATATGGAAATGGACTAAAAAGCGTAAGCGCCCATACACAGGCGTGTATATAAGTCCTTTGAAATATTACTATTTAATCATTCTAATCTTAATAGTCCCTTAGCGACTCGCTAAAGTAGGAATTTCTTCCAATCACTACTGCAAAGTTATTATAACATAACTGTCTATTCTAATCCTAATTTTTTCCTACTAATTCCACTAATTTTACAAGTATATCCACTATTTTCATATGATTTAATTCTATAAGTAGCTTTTATATTTTCTTTTTCTTCATCAGTATATTTTGTTAAATCAAAACTATCAGCAACTAATTTAACAGTAATTTCCTTTTTATTATCATTAAAATCAAAAGTATAATTATTATTATCTTTCATTAATTCCACAACATTAGCATAACTTTTTTTCTTTTCATTATAACTTTCATCACTTGTAAATCCATTTTCAACAGTTACAACCTCATTATAAGTTAATAACTGATCACTATTAAATTTAGATTTATCAGTTACAGATACAGCTTCACCTGATTCATTTTTTACTGATTTAGTGCATGTTACCATTATTTCCTTTTTATTATTACCACAACCACTAATTATAAATACTACCCCAACTAAAATTAAAAATCTTTTAAATATTTTCATATCTTCCTCCATTATCACCATTATATCATAACAAATAGCTTTTTAAATAGCTTTTTACTAAAAAGATGTTATAATTAAAATAGGAAGTGATTAAATTGGACAGCTTAAAAAATTTATCTGAAGGAGAAAAAGAATTATACCAATCAGGCTTTTTTTCTGGTAACTATGATGAAGATATATATATTAAAAAATCAATAGATGATGGCTCTAATAAACCAAAATTTTATATTAGCGTATATACTAATATAAACGGAGAATTAAGACAACAAGGATATTTATATTTCTATTTAGATTATGAAACAAAGCAAAGTAATTTCATTGGTATTAAAGTAGAACCAGAATATCGTAACTTAAACATTGCCTCATTTTTAATAGCAACTTGGATAGACTTATGTATGAATAATAATTACAAATTAGGAGTTAATGAAAAACAAAGAAAACCTTTTCTCTTATATCTTCTTAAATCATTTGGCTTTGAAATATTAAATACCTCTTTATACAAAACAAGACCAGATGTAATAACAGTATGTCGAAGTCTAGATTTTAAAAATAAAGAAAAACTTCTTCTATTTAAAGATCCAAAACATGAAGAAAATTTCTCTAAAACAACTATATTTAAAGAAGATAATTACCGTATTATTCACTCAAATAGTGGTATCATAATGTTAGATAATGTCATTTTACCATTACAAAATATGCACAAAAATCCTATTCATTACGAACTACTAGATGAATTATTAGCAGATTATAAAACTGTAAACACTATTAATAAACATAAAAAATAATCCTAATCAATAAGTTGACTAGGATTTTTATCTGTAATAATATCAAATTCTCTTTCTGTTAAATATTTAAGAGCTACTAATTTTGCTCTTTGCCATTTAGTATAGTCATGTTTCTTATGATGAATATCTGTTGATAAAAAAGCTATCTTTTTTTCTTTTAATAACCTTTTAATAGTTTTTTCAGCATGTTCCCCATAAGCACCAACAATGCTATCTAAATTACTTTGGAAATATACTCCTATCTTTTCAAGCTCATAAACTTTATTAAAATCTTTTTGAAAAGATAAATATCTTTCAGGATGCGCTAGAATTACTTTTAAACCTTTCTTAATTAAATCTTTAAATATTTCTTTATACTCATCATATTCACCACTCATAGGTAATTCAATTAAAAGATAATTAGTATTATTTAAAGAACTAATTTCGCCCTTTAAAAGTAATTCATAAATATTTTCATCTATAAATATTTCATTTCCTAAATATAAATTAATACATATATCATTATCATTTAATGCTTGTTGAAGCTCTGATAGTCTTTTTAAATTATCTGCTCTTGGATTATTATACTTACTATCTTTAATATAATGTGGAGTCAAAATAATATTATTATATCCACATTTTTTCATATCTCTTAAGATATCAATACTTTCTTCTATAGATTTAGACCCATCATCTATTCCAAACAATAGATGATTATGAATATCAGTCATTAAATTTTTTCTCCGTAACCATAACCATAGCCATAACCATATTGACTATAATAATATCCATTACCATAGGAATCTTTCTTAATTCTTATATTATTAGCAACACAACCTGCTAAATTAGCTCCAACATTTTCTAATGCCTTTTTAGTATTTTTAAGTTCTGTCTTAGGAGTATAATTTACTGAGCTAACTAATACAACCTTATCAACTAAAGAAGAAAGAACTAATGAATCAGATAAACCACTACATGGTGCCCCATCCAAAATAATAATATCAAAATGCTTCTTTAATTCTTTTAATAAAGCTTCATTCTTTTTAGAGCTTAATAACTCACTTGGATTTGGAGGAAATACTCCTCTAGACATTACATATAATCCTTCAATCTTAGTTGCATTAACATAATCCCCAAATGATTTTACATCACCAAGTAAAAGCGTAGACAAACCTTTTTTACCAGATACTTTAAATATCTTATGTTGACGTCCTTTTCTTAAATCACAATCTATTAATAAAACTTTCTTACCAGCTTGAGCAAAAGAAACTGCTAAATTAGCACTTACAAAACTTTTACCTTCACCAGGAAGAGTACTAGTAACTAATAAAGTTTGCATTTCTTCATCTACTGAAGCAAATTGTAAATTAGTTCTAAGTGTTCTAATATTTTCACTAGCATAAGCCTTAGGTTTTTTATCAACAATTAAATCAATACCACTATCATCTCTAAATACTTTAGCAATAATAGGCATTTCAATTTCACTTTCAATAGTTTCTGTATCTCTTAAAGTATCATCAAAATAATAAATAATAAAGACAATGGCACTACATCCTGCAACAGCTACAAATACAGCAAGCACAATGTCTCTAATAATAGTATTATTAGATGGACCAGTAGGAATTTGAGCTTTATCTAAAACACTAACATTATTAATATTATACATTTCCCCTACTTCTTTAGCAAAAACTTCAACAATTGTATTAGCAATAGATGCTGCTACTTTAGGATCTTCATCACTAACAGATATTTCTAATATTTCAGTTTCATCAACGGCATTAACACTAACTTCTTTATCAATACCTCTAAAAGAATAATTTAAATTAAGTTTATTAACAACTTGTTCTAAAACTAATCTACTCTTAATTATCTTACGATAAGTAGCTACTAACTTTTGATTTAAAGTAATAGTATTAACATCAATTGTATCTGGGTCAGTAATACTAGAATTATTCTTTGTATTAGTCTGAGTATTTTCATTTTTAACTAATACGATAGATGTTTTGGTAGTATATAAAGGTGTTTTAATATGTAAATTATATACAGTTATACCAACAACTAAAATTGCTGCTACAACCACAATTATTAAAATATACTTTCTATAATAGTTAAAAAATTCCTTTAAATTAATCTCTTCCATTAACGCCCAACTCCTTAAAATTTCAATATAAAATTATACAATTAAAGGCATATTTTTTCAAGTATTAATTCACTTTTTAAACAAAGATTTACTTAGATTTAATAAAATACCAATCAAAAACAAGCAAATACTACTAATTAAAGCCATAAAACTAAGTCTATCTATTCCAATTTTAACCATGTTAGAAAAATCACTTGATATAATTAAAATATTATGATAATCAATTTTTTCATAAAACATCATTCTAACAAATATAATAATTAAAGCACTTGCCATAAAAATTGAACTAATATACCCTACCTTTAACAATACCAACCCTACTATATTTACTAATAGTAGTATACCACAAATAATAAGTAATTGGTTAATTAGTTTAATAATCTTTGGAATATATTTTAAATATCCATTTACAATCCCGTATAAATTCACTTCTTTTTCATAAATACTTGTCATATTCTTAACAAAAGAATCAATATAATTTTGACTTGTTATCTTAACTTTATGATCACTAACATAATTATCAATATTACTATTTAACTTACTTACTAACTTTTCTACATTAACATCTGTTTTACTTCCAATATACGCATTATCTATAAATAAATTTATATCTTCCTTTACATCTTCTTTAGAATATATATCTTCTAAAATATTTTCAGGTAAACCAGAAGATGCCATATAATATTTCATTTTATCTAATATCTCTTCAGATACATTACTATAATAATTATTACTTTCTAATAAATCTTTAACATAATTTTTATTTGCTAATGTTACTTTTAATATAACTAATGCTACTAATACTGTAACTAATATCATACTAATAAATGCTAATATATAACCAACAATAATCTTTAATTTATTCATAACTTTCACCTATTTTTTTAGCATATACTACATATCTTTCAGTTTTTCTACCAATTACTGAACGATTAATTGGATAACAAGTATACATTACTAAAAGTTCTTCTTCTTTTTCAATTGGAAAAGCATCTAAATCAGTTTCTTTTACTACCTTATAACTAGTCACCTCATAAGTAAAAGTACCATAATTAGCTTCAATTATAACTTTATCTCCTACTTTTACTTTATCTAAATTATGAAAAACACCAACATTATTATGTCCTGGTAAAATAATACTTCCACCCTCTCCTGGAAAATAAGAACCAGCATAATGTCCTATACCATAATGTAATATCTTTAAACTATCCCCATGATATAAAGGTAAACTTAAATCAATAGAAGGTATTTTTATAACTCCAAACTTTTTCCCATAAGTAGGATACTCAATTAATCTTTTTGCTTCTACATCAAAAACAGCTTCACTTTCTTTATCTGTATTTACTATTAAAGAATTAATTAAAGCTGAATAATAGTTTATCTTTTCCTCACCAACAAAATATAGAATTGTTATAAAAATAGATGCAAAGAAAAAAGAAATTGCTACGTTAATAGCAAATATCTTTATTGTATTTTTATTATTTTTCATTAATTATTTTTTACTTGTTTTACTACTAAACAAGCACCAACTAATGTAATAATAAATGAAACACCAGCAATTATAGCAATATTACTATTTTCAGAACCAGTTTGTTTAACTAAAGTTGTAACTTCTGCAAAAGTAGAACCATCATCATTTAAAATAACAACAGCACCACTAGTAACAGTTGCTTTAACAGATGTATTAGCAGTAACATCAGAAACTAATTTTTTTAATTTAGTTTTAGTGCTTTCAGATAACTTATAAAAATTTTCTTGTCCTTCAGTACTTATAATAGCTTTAGCTTCATTGATTTTATTAGCAATATAATCACAATCATCACCAGATAATTCATACTTGTCTAAATAATCTCCTGCTAATTTCTTATCTCCAGCAGTAACTCCATATTTTTTACCATTAATTGTAACTGTTTCATCAAATTTCTTTCTTAATTCTGCTTCAGTCATAGCACTAACATTAACTGTAGTAAAGAATAATGCTGCTAATAAACTTACAAACAATATTTTTTTCATAATTACACTCCCTCCATACCAAAAATTATACCTCACAGTACTAGGAAATACAAGCAAAAAAGAAAATTTTACAATTTTTATTTTGTCGAAAAATGCTTATCTTCATCCTCACTTATCTTACTAGATAATCGAAGAGAGCACCCAATAAAAAAAATACTAAACAAACCAATTATAATTAATAATATTTTCATACTATTATTATAAGATTTATTTAATATTTTATGCTTTTTTTCTTCTAAAAAACTTAAACATTCCATAATATGCAAATGCACCTACACTAGCTCCAGCAGTATCAATCAAAACATCTTTTACTTTCCCACTTCTTCCTGGAATCAAAGTTTGATGATATTCATCACTTACTGCATATAATAAAGCAATCAATATTGCCACAACTACATATTTTAATGTAATATCCTTCTTACCATCAGCCCAAACGTTTATAAGCAAAAAGCCGAGTAGTAGATACTCAGTTAAATGAGCAATCTTTCTAAACACTACAAAATCTTTATCTACAATCCTTTGAACCTTCTTTTCATCTTTAACTACAACACTAACTACTTCCTTAGCAACACTTTTACTAGTTTTAGTACTATTATCAGAATTTTCAGATGAAAACATAAATATTGTAAACATTGACATTACTACTAAAAATATATTAAATATTCTTCTTATAGTCATCTATATCACCATTTCATATATATTTTTTATACACATTAACTAGTATAAGTTAAATAAAAGCGTTTAGCAAGAAATTATTTCACTAAACACTTTTATTTACAGTAACATACCTTTGATTTCTAGTATTACACTATTTTTATTAGTATATTCTAACCAATTATCACGTATTAAAGGATTGATTATGTAAGCTGATTGATATATATTTTCTAGACTTAATATTTAAATAATCTCTTATCTCTTTATCCGTTTTAGACTCCTTACAAAATTCTAAAACTGATTATAATATAAATCCTTTAATTTGTCTATATTTATTGGATGAAATTTTCTTATCTTATTGGATGATTTTTCTAACAAATATTGGATTGTTTTTAAAAGAATAATACAACAACTATTCCAAATATAGTAGCAAAAACAGGCAAATTATAACAATTTCTAAAATAAATTTTAACAAAAAAAGAATTCTATTAATTCAGAACTCTTTAATAATTTTTAGTAAGTTACTTTATTTCTTTCTCCAAACCATTTTATTAACAATTCCAGTATAACTTTGAATTATTTTAACTACTTTTGTAGAAACATTTTCTTCTACATAATCTGGTACTGGAATACCTAAATCATTATTTAGATTTAACTCTACAGCAGTATCAACAGCCTGTAATAAGCTTTTTTCATCTATACCAGCCAAAACAAAATCACCTTTATCTAATGCTTCAGGTCTTTCTGTACTTGTTCTTATACATACTGCTGGGAATGAATACCCTTGACTTGTAAAGAAACTACTTTCCTCTGGTAATGTACCAGAATCACTAACAACCGCAAAAGCATTCATTTGTAAGTTGTTATAATCATGAAAGCCTAAAGGTTCATGCCTAATAACTCTTGAATCTAGTTTAAAACCACTATTTTCTAATCTTTTCTTACTTCTTGGATGGCAAGAATATAGAATTGGCATATCATATTTTTCAGCCATTTTATTAATAGCATTAAATAAACTATTAAAGTTTTCTTCAGTATCTATATTTTCTTCTCTATGAGCAGATAATAAAATATATTTTTTAGGTTCTAAATTTAATCTAGATAGTATATCAGAAGATTTAATTTCTTCTAAATTTTGATGTAATACTTCAGCCATTGGAGAACCAGTTACATAAACTCTTTCTTTTGGTAGTCCACACTCATGTAAATACTTTCTTGCATGTTCTGAGTATGCTAAGTTTACATCAGAAATAATATCTACTATTCTTCTATTAGTTTCTTCAGGTAAACATTCATCTTTACATCTATTACCAGCTTCCATATGGAATATTGGTATATGTAATCTTTTAGCGCTAATTGCGGATAAACAACTATTTGTATCTCCTAATATAAGTAAAGCATCTGGTTTAATTTGATTCATTAATTTATAAGATGAGTTAATAATATTACCTACTGTAGCTCCTAAATCATCACCAACTGAATTCATATATACTTCTGGATCTTCTAGCTTTAAATCATGGAAGAAAATACCATTTAAATTATAATCATAATTTTGTCCAGTATGAGCAAGTATACAATCAAAATATTCTCTGCACTTATTAATAACAGCAGATAATCTAATTATTTCTGGTCTAGTACCAACAATAATTAATAACTTTAATTTTCCATTTTCTTTCCATTTTATATCACTATAATCAGTTTTCAAAATTATACCTCCTCAAAATAAGTATCTGGATGATTATTATCAAATATTTCATTAGCCCACATTACTGTTACTAAATTATCTGTTTTTGATAAATTAATAATATTATGAGTATAACCTGGTAACATATGAACTGCTTGATGTTTATCTCCACTAACTTCAAACTCTAATACCTTATCTGTACCAACTTGTCTTTCTTGTATTAAAGCATGCCCAGAAACTACCATAAAAAATTCCCACTTGCTATGATGCCAATGTTGACCTTTTGTAATTCCCGGTTTACTAATATTAACTGAAAACTGTCCACAATTTTCAGTTTTTAATAATTCAGTAAAACTTCCTCTATCATCAACATTCATTTTAAGATCAAAAATAACTTTATCTTTGGGCAAATAAGATAGATAAGTTGAATATAATTTTTTCTCAAATGAATTATTTGGTATCTCTGGCATTATTAAACTATTAGTTTGATTTTTAAATTTATTTAAATATTCTACAATTTTACCTAAAGTTACTTTATGCATTATAGGAACATAACAATAATTTCCATCCCTATGCTCTTTTCCTTCTAATAAATCTAATAATTCACATATAACATCATCAATATAACATAAAGTTAATTCCTTACTTTCATCATTAACAGTTATATCTAAATCATTTGCAATATTATAACACCAAGTAGCAATTACACTATTATAATTTGGTTTACACCATTTACCAAATAAATTAGGAAATCTATAAACACCAACCTTAACATTATTACTTTTTCCATAATCAAATACTAAATCTTCCCCAGCTTTTTTACTTTTTCCATAATCATTATCAAGTTCTGCTTGAGTTGAAGAAGATATCATTAATGGACAAAAATTACTATTTTCTTTTAAAGAATCTAAAATTAACTTTGTTAAATCATAATTTCCTTCCATAAATTCTGATGTTTCTTTTGGTCTATTTACACCAGCTAAATGAAATACAAAATCGCAGGTCTTTGTATATTTTTTTAAATCATCTATTGAAGAATTACGATTATATTCATATATTTCCTCAATATTTAAATTTGGTCTAGTCCTATCCTTATTATTTTTTATATTATATAAAGATGCTATTAAATTCTTTCCTACAAAACCATTAGATCCAGTTACTAATATCTTCATATATTAAAACTTCCTATCTATTTTCTTCTTGCCACTTTTTAAGTTCTTCATTTACATAATCAGTAGTAAGTATCTTTTCTACTGTTTCATCCACATTTAATCTTCTAGTATTGTGTGATGTATATGATTCATCTGCCATAGTCTTAACTTCACCATTAACTACAAACTTATCATAGTTCAAATCTCTTGAATCAGCAGCTACTCTGTAATAATGTCCCATATCTTCAGCACGTAATCTTTCTTCTCTTGTCATTAAAGTTTCAAATAACTTTTCACCATGTCTTGTTCCAATTATATTTGTTCCAGTATCTCCAAATAATTTTTGAACTGCTTTTGCTAAATCACCAATTGTTGATGCATCACTCTTTTGAATAAATAAATCACCTGGATTTGCATGTTCAAATGCAAATTGTACTAAATCAACTGCCTCATCTAAATTCATTAAGAATCTTGTCATATTTGGATCCGTTATTGTGATTGGTCTACCATTCTTTATTTGATCTATAAATAATGGAATTACACTACCTCTTGAACACATAACATTACCATATCTTGTACAACAAATAACTGGTCCTTTTCTTTGTGCTGCTACTCTTGCATTAGCAAAAATAATTTTCTCCATCATTGCTTTAGATGTTCCCATTGCATTAATTGGATATGCTGCTTTATCTGTAGATAAACAAACAACTCTTTTAACTCCTTCTTCCATAGCAGCATGTAATACATTATCTGTACCAATTACATTTGTTCTTACTGCTTCCATTGGATAGAATTCACAACTTGGAACTTGTTTTAATGCTGCAGCATGGAATATATAATCCACTCCAACCATAGCATCCTTTACACTTTGATAATTTCTAACGTCACCGATATAGAAAGTTACTTTATTAGAATATTCTGGATATTTTGCTTGTAATTCATGTCTCATATCATCCTGTTTCTTTTCATCCCTTGAAAATATTCTTATTTCTCCTATATCACTTGTTAAAAAATGTTTTAGAACAGTATTTCCAAATGAACCTGTTCCACCTGTTATCATTAATATTTTTCCTTCAAATATACTCATTTTATTTTCTCCTTCTCTCTTTTTTTATTTAATCTTAAAGAAATAATATCACAAATAAAGCTTATCTTTCAATTCATTTAATCTAATGAGTACTATATTGACAATTATTATAAATATTACTGATTATAATAATAATTAATAATCATAATCAGTAATATCATACTAGGATTTTTAAAACTTTAGTCTTAAAAATATTTTTTATAGTTATATAATTATTACTCTTTCTATATAACAACAAAATAATTAGTATAGTTGTTATAGTTGAAATTCCACCTTTTATTAATAAAAAAATTATTGATTTAGTTCTTAAAAAGTTACAAATAAAATAAGTTATTAAAAAAATAAAAATTGATGTCATTGTATACTTAAAATAAGCTTTATAATAATCAGCTAATTTACATTCAAAAGATTCTTTTATAATAATATAAGGTTCTATCCAAAAATTAGTAAGTAAGGAACTAATTATTGTACCCAAAAAAACACCTATTAACCCAAATTTTATGGCTAAAAAAATTGAAATAGCAATATTTAATATCACCTCAATAATTGGAGAAAACCAATCAAAACTATAATTACCAGTAGCCTCCCTAAAAATTTGTAAACTCTTACGCATACCAGTAATATACAATTCAATAATAATTATAATAACTATTGAAGAACTTAATAAAAATTTTTCACCTAGCCATAAATTTATAAATGGATTAATAAGATTTAACAAACAATTGCAAACAAAAGTATATATACAAAAATTAACAAAAAATAAATTAAAAAATATTTCTGTCTTTTTTTCTTTAGATGAAGTAACATTTAAATTTCCTACACTGGAAACTAATGAATTAAAAATTTGTTGCACAATTGTTTGTATAGCACTTATAACTAAATAATAATTTGAATACAATCCAACCATATCCAAACTTACAAATTTCGATGTAACAATATTATCAGTGGACGTTTTTATAACACCGCCAAATCTATGTAAAAACATTGATTTTACATTTCTAAAAATATTATTTTTTTCTATATTTGTAATCAAAACATTATCTTTTTCATTTAAAAATGGATATATTTTATTAACTTTTATAGAAATTATTATGTTTTCAATAATAGTAAATAATAATCTTATCAGTAGATAAACTATATAATCCTTAGTTAATAATAAAAATAATATTTGAAAAATATTTGATAAAAACATTATAGTATATTTATATATAGTCTCCACATACTTTTTTTGATCTGAAATTAATAAAATTCTTTTATAAGCAAAAAAATAGGAAAATGAAGAATTTAATATAAATAATATATAGATCAGATTTAAGTTTTCAATTTGAGGAAGTTCCTTTATTAAATATGGATATAAAGGAATAGTTATAAATCCTAAAACAATCATAATAGTACCAATTACTATATATATTTTTTTAAAATAATTCATTAAAGACTTAATCGTTTTATAGTCACCATCAGATAACGGTTTATAAAGCTCATAAGCAATTGCAGTTCCAAAACCTAAATCTGTTAGAGATAATATTGATAACATATTAGAAAACAATCCAGATAATCCTAAATAATCAGAACTTAAAACATTTATAAATACAGTTCTATTTATGAAATTCAAAATTATTCCAAATAATTGCCCAATTAAAGAATATTTAATATTTTTAATAGATTTTTCTGTCCTACTATTCATTTTTTATCCTCACTTTTATTTTTTAAAAAATAGATTTTCATCATAAAAGGTAAACTTCTTCTTAAAAAGCCAATTTTCCAACTAGAATTTTTAAAATCCTTAATATATTTGCTTGGAGCCAGTAAATAATGTATAAATTTATCTGGCTTAGCAATAAAATTTTTCCCATTATCATTAAACTCAATATTTCCCCAATTAACAGCATCTTCTTTTGTAGGATTTTGAACTAATCTTTTTATTGGATAAAAAACTTTTTCAGGAATATATTCAAAATCAAAATATTTATCAATAATCATATAATCATTAATAAATTTTAAAGCTCCTTCATGAATTGAATTAAGATGTTCATTATAAACATTATGCTCAAATTCATAATCATACAGTTCTACACCTATATCACAATGACTATTATATTTTTTAGTAGAGCCATGCGGTGCTGTAAACATAAATTCAAATATTGAAGTAATAGATGATTGCATTTGATACAAACCAGTATCATGATTTTTATCAAATAAAAATCCCTTCATATTATAAAACGATTGTAAAGGCCCATTTGGTACCAATCCTATATAAAATCCATTTGTTTTAACATTATCAAGCATTTGATTCATAGATTCTTGCATTGTTCCAAACCAACCTATATCAACAACATTAATAGTCTTACCTAAATTATATCGGTCAACATATTTTAAAAATTCTTTATATTCCTTTTCTGAATTATGCATTATTATCGGAATTAGTTCATCTAGCATTTCTTTAAAATTACTATTATTAAAAGAATTATCATCTATTTTACAATTATCATTAATCCCATACTTTTCTTCTATTTTTGTCAGATTCAATTCATCAATACCCAATTTTTTTTTAAAAATCCCATAATTCTTTGGAGAATGAATTTTTTCTAAAATCTCATCAAAATTATTACATTTTATAAATGACGGTATTCTAATTGCCCTTCTTGAACCATAAAAATATATTGAATCATAGCTTTGATCTGTGTACAAATCAAATGCTTTTTTTATTAAATATCCATCTCTTGATAGAAATAATATTTTATTATTTTTAGATTTATCAACTTCAACTTTTAGCCATTTAACAAAAGCAATTAATAATAATCCTAAAAAAGAATAACCAAAATTATAAAAATAATTATTTTTTTTTACATTATTATTGTACATGTAATTTGGAATAGTGTAACAAGAGATATCATGAACTTTTGGTCTTCTATATAAAACAGAATCTATACCAAATTTTTTAGGCATTAAATAATCATTTTGCTTATTATCACCAATATGGATTATCTTATCAGAAGACAATTTTAAATCATCTAATACAAATCGAAATATAGTTCCTGTAGACTTCTTTTTCTTTAAATCAGATGATAAATATAATTTAAAATAATTATTATAACCACATTTACTTAAAATTGCCTTTATAGTTTCTTTTTCTAAATACATATCAGATATTATTATAATTTTTTTCCCATTTTGTATTAATTTATCATATTCTTCTTTTATATCATAATTAGCTTGGGTAATTAGTAACTCTACCTCAAGTTCAATTTTTTTTAACATCTTAACTACTGACAAATCATAATAATTTTGAAGTTCAAAATATATGTCATTAATTGTTATTTCTTCTTCTATAGATTTTGATTTGCAAATACTTTGCGCTAATATTCTTTTTTCTTTAAAGTCATTTATTCTTTTATTAAATTCCTTATTGTACTTCAATTCCACTAAATCAAATAAATCAACTGGACTATGTAGATTTCTAAAAATTAATGTATCAAAAATATCAAATGAAATAATATCATATTTTTCATATTCTATTTTTTTCATATATACTATCCTTTCCAAATTTTATTATTTATAATCATCGTTTTAAAATATTATTTATGTCAAAATCATTATCAACATAATCACCACTAACAAAAAATTCTAAATATGAAACAAAGCCTCTTTTACTATAGCTAACATTTCCTATTTTATTCCAATCATTTTGTTCTAATAAATACAATCCATTATTAAATGATTTATTTAATACTTTTTTCATTTTTTTAATTCTAAGCCATAAAAAATACTTTTGTAATAAAGTCAAGCAATCATTAAAATTTGATTCTATACTTTTATATTGAATAATTATTATATTTTTGTATAAAGATTTATCTATAAAGTTATAATTCAATACATTATTTCGATTTATTAACGGCCCACATCCCATATATGTTATCAAATTAATAGAACTTGAAATCGAAAAAGATTTTGGTGAATCATTATCAAAAACTTGCAACGTATCAATAACATCATTCTTAAACTTTACATAATAATTACCTGGTCGATGATCTTTTTCAGTCGCCAAAGCATCTAAAATATTTAAACTTATGCAGTCTTTTATAAAATTAGCATTATAGTTTTGTTTTTCATTTTCTAATAAATTATGAGGTGATATCCCCTGAACTTGATCCATTAAAGTACCATATTTAATATCGATACCATCAATTATTAGTTTTACAATTTTTGTTTCCGGCACTAAATGTCCAATAGATAAAAGCTCTGCTAATTTTTTTGTTGCTAATTCTTTATTACTATTTGACGTTTCAAAAAAACCAATTTTCAAGCCAACATTTAATTTATAAAGAAAAATTTCACCCCATAAAAATTGTAATAAATTTATTATATTTTTCTTATTTAAATAATTTAATTCACATATATCAAAAATATTATAATCTAAAGTTCTAAAAAAAGCACTAATCATTGAAGATTCATTAAATAAATACCCCATATTATATAACTTTCGTAAAGTATTTTTTTTTAAAAATGCTGTATATATTTTTTCTTTACTTCTAATCATTTCAGCATCTAGTTTACAATATCTATAATAATTATTTAGTAGATTTATTAAATAATCTTTAAAATACAAATGCCTTTTAATTTCACGGAAATAATATATTTTTTTATTATATTCTATTTCAAATACTTTAAAAGTAGATTTATTAATCATTCTTATATTATTATTCTTTATCTCAATAACTTCATCAAATTTAACACTATTAGATGATTTTGGAACATAAACTATTCTATTAATAATTCTTTGTATAGGCTCCTTTATTCTGTCTAAATAAGAATTTACTTTCATTTATATCATTTCCTTTATTTTAAATATAATTTTATATATTCATTTACCATTGCTGAATCGCTTAATGCATTCCTATCTTTTAATTTAAAAGATTTTTTATTAATAATTATTTCATCAATATACTTTTTTAAAATACTAATATCTTTTTTTACTTTATCTTTTTCTACTACATAATCAATATTAGTTTTATT
>CAJOQL010000106.1 GCA_905236935.1 uncultured Bacilli bacterium | reverse complement strand
TTAAGGATATAAGGTTTGTAACAACAGATAATAGATATCTTAAAGCAAAAGATGAGCCAGTAAGAACAATACAATATGTATGGGCTCTAAACAATACTTCATTTGTTAATTATGATTCTAATATAATGGGTTTAAGTTGTTATAATACCCCTAGTTATGTTAGTATTGGGGATCAAATAGTATGTCATGTAGAATATGAAACAAATTCAAGTAATACAATTAAATCATTTCAATATACATTAAATCTTGGAAGTGGCTTAAAACTAGTGAGTGAAGAAGCCACAACAGAAAAATTAATAAAAAATGGTAATACATATACATACACTTTAAATACACCATCACCAGTAAGAACAGGTGGAATAGGTACATTTACATTTGAAGTAATTGGAGCAACTAATTTAACCTATAATTTAAAAGATATAAAACTTGTAACAACAGATAATAGATATCTTAAATCACTAGATGAACCTATAAAATCATTTAATTATAATAGTTAAAACAAACAAAAAAGGCATCATTTGATGTCTTTTATAATGATTTTCTAAATATTAATTATCATATGTTAAACTCTTTTATAGTTCGTGGTTATATTCAATACTTGTTATATAATTATTTTCTATAATAAATTTTAATATTGTTTTTTCTAATTGGTATGAATATAAATTTCCTTCTTTTTTGTAATTCTTGCCATATTTACTTATCATATCATCTATGGTATCCGATATTTTCACTCCCTCTGTTGTAGATATTTCATCGTCTAAAAAATATATAACATATACTTTATCTTGCCCGTCAACTGGATATGTTGTAACTTCATAATGGCTATACGTATACGTTTTATCAATACCATTAAAAGCACAACTTGATACTTCTGAATACTTTAGTGGTTCGCCATATTTTTCTTTAGTGAATACTTCTCCTAAATAATATTCTTTATTGTTATAACTAAATGTGAATGTTTTATTATTATTATTTGTACATCCAGTAAGCAATATAAAACAAGATATAAAAACTATTATTAATTTTACTTTTTTCATTTTACTCCTTTTCTATACTATCATTATATAATAATATCTTTTCTTGATAAATAGAGTTTACATCTTTATTTGAACGATAATCAGTTAAATTATACTTATCACTTAATATTTTTCCAAAATATTTTGACAGTTTTGTAGCTCCTGTTAAATTTAGATGTATACCACCATCATAAGTATCAGTATTATAATCAATGCCAATATTTTCTACATTTTCTTTTAAATTATAATAATCAATATTATTTTTTAGTGCAAATTGTTTTATTTGATTATTATATTCATCATACCAATATGGGTAAATAGATGGGGCTTTAATAAGGATAAAAGTAATATTATTTTCTTTACATAGTTCTGCCATTTTAGATAAATAATCAAAATTAGCATCACTAAATTTATAGGTTGGTAATTTTCTTTCAGTTGGGAAATTAGTATATGGTTTTATATTTTTATTTATTAAAAAACCATTATGAGTAATATTATCTTCTTTAAAAAAATAATCGAAATCTTCTTTTGTTAGTTCAGTAATTCTTGAGTGATATCTTATAATTGGAAAAACGTATGATATAAATGTTTCTTCTTCCATCATTGAGTCATTAATAATATCTATTTTTTCTTTAGACCATTTCATATTATCAATAGTTAATCGATTATATGCTTCACTTACTGACTTATCATATCTCATAGAATTAACATTAAAGATAACTACTTTAGGTTTTTCATACTTTAAAGTTTCTTTTAATATTTCATAAGATTGCCATATTAATTGTTGACTTGTACCTCTAATATAGCTTGTAATTCCATAATTCTTATATAATTCAATAGGTGAAAAATTTGCATATACTTCACAATCCCCAATAAATATTACCTCATGATTCTTTTCTTCATTATAGTATTCTTTTATCATATGTCCTTCTATAAGATCTGTTTGATATTTTGGAACAACCAATCTATTTAGGAAAGCAAATAAAGTAATAAAAAATATTATAATTATACATATTTTAATTTTCATAAATCACCTAAAACTTTCCATATATAAAATTACTTTTTTCAAAGCCAATACCATATATTCCAAATACTAATACTAATAATAGAATTGTTAGTATAATAAATAATTTTTTATCAAATTTAAGATTGTTTATTGTTTCTTTTAGTTTTTCATAATTAATATCAACGATTATTAGTAATATGATTGATAATATCATAATAATTAAATTAGATAAGTTTAAACCTAGATTTAGAATATTATTAAATAAATCTATCCCATTAAATTTATAGAAAATACTTAAAAGCATTTCAAATGATGTTAAAGTACTAGAATAAATAAAGAATATCCATAAAAATGAAACCGTTAAAAAATTCAAAATAATATTTAAATATTTATAATCACTGTTTTCTTTAGGAGTAATAATTATAATTAAGCCATGAAATAATCCCCAAAAGAAATAATTAATTCCATGCCATAATCCAGATACAATAAATACTATAAGTAGATTTAGTTTATTTCTAATTTTAGAACATCTATTACCACCTAATGGGATATATAAGTAATCTTTAAACCATGAACTCAAACTGATATGCCATTTTCTCCAAAATTCTTTTAAATTTTGGGCTAAATATGGTCTATCAAAGTTTTCAATAGTTTTAATTCCAATGATATTACTAATACCTATTACAATATCTATTCCTCCGCTAAAATCAGAATATAATTGAAATGAGTATAGTATTAAAGCTAAAAATACATATGCACCACTATAATTTGATGGAGATGTACTTATAGTGCCTACAATTATTGCTATTCTTTCTGCAATTACATACTTTTTAAATAATCCCCATGATATTCTTATGAATCCATTAGAAATATCATTAAAATTATTCTTTTCTTTAAAAATATTACTATCTTTAAAAACATCATATCTATTAATTGGCCCAATAAATAAATAAGGAATATAAAATACAAATAATAGAAAATTAAATAAGGATTTTTCAGCAGGATATTTTTTTCTATAAACGTCTATTAAATAACCTATAACTTGAAATGTATAATAAGATATTCCTAATGGTATAAAAATATTTTTAAAATCAATAAATAATAATACTTTAAAAATTATTAATGCTAATAAATTACATATTAATGATATAACAAATATTCTTTTACAATTTTTGGGTTTTTTATTTATTAATAATGCTGCATAAAATATGCTAAAAGCACTAAAAGAAATGAATATTATGCTTGTAAAGCCAAAACTTAAATAAATTAATAAACTAATTATAAATAATAATACTTTTTTTATCATAATGCCTCCGGCCATAAAGTGCGATCCCAATTGCGACCTTGTAAATGAGCGTATCTTGTTTCATCATTTTCAGCACTTATCATAGTATGTTTAGTGCCAGGAGTCGAATCACTATGTTTCCAAACACCATTTATTTTAATTAAATTCCAATAATGTGTTTTATCTGTTGTCCAAATTAATTGGTTTTCATAGCCTAATTTATCTAAAAATGCTTTATATGTTAGGGCATGAACATAACAATTTCCAGTAAAAGTTGTAAGACCATACCAAACAGGATCTTCGCCGCCCCAATTTGAATTATATTTTATACTTTGTTGAACATATAATCTTGCTGATTCATAATTATTTCCTGCTTTTTCAAAATAAGTATTTATTAATTCATTTAAATCATTATTATCGTGTTCAATTATTATTTTTCGTTTTTTAGAAGTTATATTTCCACTATTATCTTTAGATGTATATGTTACATAATAAGTTCCTTGTCTATTAATATTTACATTATTTGCATTAAATGAAAATGGAACTTTACCATCTTTTTTATCATAAGCACTAACTCCAGACTCATAGTCAATAATAGTATTTTTTTTCACAGTTATTTCTTTCAAACCTGAAAACTCTGGGCCTTCATTATCTTTAATTATTGTTAAAGTTGTAGTTTTTTCAACTTTATTACCATATTTATCAATTGCTTCAATTGTTATATTTTGTATGCCTTCTTTTTTTAAGTCATAATTTGTTTTAAGATTAGTTATTACTTCACCTGAAGCATCACTCACTGAATCAATAAATGCTTCTTTTCCTTTAATAGTCTCTCCTAAATATAGTTTTACTTCTTTAAGATTTAGATTTGGTGCTTTAGTATCTTGAACTTTTATTTTAGCAGTATAAATTGCATTATTAACATTAATATTTAGTTCATATAGGCCTGGAACAGCATTTTTAATTTTATTAATTTCTTCATCAGAAATATGATTTGCATAAGAGATATCAAATAAAATATCTTCTTTTGTTAAGTTATCTCCTAACTCATAGACTATTTCAGGTTTTATAAAAGTTATAGTCATTTTACATTTTTTACTAGTAGTATTATTATATTTATCAATAACTTTTACATCAACATAATAATCTTTGTATTCATTTAATTCTGGAATATTATCTATTTCATATTTTATAGGTGACAAGTCATAAACTTTTTCAATAAAATCTTCAGCATTTATTTTATAATTTTTGTCTTTTACAATATCTTTAAATACTACATTTGGTTTTGTTGTATCTACTAAATGTAATTTAACTGCATGAGTTTTTTTATTTTCAATTATAAATATTTCATAATCGCCAACAACATTTAAAATAATTTCTTTAATATTGGTAGCAAATTTAGCAGTAAGATTATATTTTTTATTTTTATAAAAATCTGATATTTTTAATTTATCAATTCCTGCTTCTAAAGTAACTTCTTTTAATAAAACTGTTCTATTTAAATAATATTTTAAACCGAAGAAACTTAATAAAGAAGTAATTAGAATCAATAAAGAAACTCCTAAAATAGTTTTCTTCATTTTATCCCTCATTTTTTACTCTTATTATAATACAAGTATAAAGGATATCTTTAAAATAAGCAAATATAACTCTTTAAATTTATCATTAAAACTCATTATTTGTTAAAATTTTTTGTGATAATCATCTTATATTTTAAATTTTATCATTTATAAGAATTTTGATTTTTGCTATAATTTTTTTAGAATAGGTGTTATATAACATAAAAATAAACGTTATTGTTTATAGGAGGTTAAAATTGGAAGATGAAGAGATAATAAAAAAATTGTTTGAACATAGTGAAGACTCTTTATTATTAGTTAAAGATAAATATGAAGAATTATTAAAAAATATTTCATATAATATTTTGTTTAATAATGATGATGCTAATGAATGTTTGAATGATACATATTTAAAGATTTGGGATACTATACCACCTTATAAACCAACTTATTTAAAATCTTATATATGTAAATTAGTAAGACAGATATCAATCGACAAATATAGATATTTGCATCGCCTTAATAGAAATATTAGCAATGAAATATCTATTAATGATTTAGACATAGAGATAAAAGATTCTAACGATATAGACAATATAATGAAAACAAAAGATTTACATAAGATTATTAATGATTTTTTGAGTTCTTTAAATGTTGATGATAGGGTTCTGTTTATAAAAAAATATTTCTTTTTAGAAAGTAGTTTATCACTAAGTGAAATGTTTGATACAACAGAAGCAAATATTAATGTTAAAACAATGAGACTCCGAAAAAAATTAAAAGAAAGATTAGAAAGTGAGGGATATATTGTTTGAAAAAGTATAATTTATTAGATGAATTAAATAATATAAATGATGAATATATAATTGAATCATTAAACTATAAAATGAAAAGGGATGATAAAATGAAAAGTAATTTATGGTTAAAAATCGGAACATTTTCACTTGCATTCGCTTGTACATTTATTTTTGGATTTTTCTTATATAAAAATTATAACAATAATAAAGTACTGGTAGAAACAGAAATAACATCTAATCAATATTTAACAGCAAATTATGCTATGGAAATGTATAACGAATTTAATAAAAAATATGACTTAGACTTTACAAGTTTAAATATCAATGAAAAAAAGATAATAAGAAGCATTGAATTCATGAGTAATAATGAAGAATATAAATATTGCAGTGGTAATATAGAAGTTAAAAGATTAGAAAACGATATTATCGAATACAATATTTCATCTGATTGTGATAATAAAAGAGATGATAATGTTGAATTGTCATTTAAAATATATTCCAATCTTATAACTAATGAAAAATATCAATTAATTAATAGTCCACAAGAAGTAGAAAATGGCTTTATAGGTGTACTAAATGGCTATAAAAGCGATGGTCATACAAGACAAAGCATAGATGGAATAGTTTACTTAGATAAAGAATTAAATACAAAAGAAATCAAATTATTTAAAAATGAGATAGTAGGTCCAAATGGTGGGGCTCCTAGAATTAATATTGTAAATAACGGATTTATAGTTGATAGTTTTAGTAATGAGGATAATGCAGCAAAACGAAGTGAAACTCTTGCATTTTATGATGAAGACTTGAACTTAAAATGGAGCAAGACTTTTGAAAGACAAAAGTTTACAGAGTTTGGTTTTGAAAGTAAAGATTATTATGTTTTTAAATATTTTAATACATTCTATTATTTATCTAAAGATAATGGCGAAATAGTTAATACAGTTGATTTACCTTCTTATGCTACATATAGAAAAGATAACAATACATCAATAGAATACGCTTATTATAATGATGGATTAATATTTATAGCTAGACTAGGTGAAACTGATAATGCTAAGATATATATATTTGACGAAAATATTAATAAACTATCAGAAATAGAAATACCAGAAGTTATTCCACAAAAAAGAAGATCTTATTTTAAATACTATGTAAATAAAAAAAGAACGATTGTAGCAACTTTAGAAAATCTATATATTTACGATACTGCAACTGGTAATTTAATAAACAAACTTAAAACTAATTCAAAACATATAGAAAATTTTAAAGTTGAAGATGATAAATTTATGCTTATTTATGATGGAGTATATGATTATAGACCTGATGGTCAAATATATCAAACTTTAAATGAAAAATATAATTATTATGAGAGTTATGATTTTGAAGGAAATCTAATATATAGTTTAGATATTGACAAATACTATGGTTGGAATGCTTTAAATGATTTAGGAATTATAGATACTGCTTCTGAATTTAGATCATCTACAATAAATCATAGTACATATCTATTAGGCAATTATGTTTTTGAATCATTTTTTGATAAAAATAATAATGGTACTGTTTTCTATTTACTATATGATTATAGTAATGCCTTACTCACACAAACTATTAATTATAAAAATTATTTAGGTATATGGACTGAAAATGAAAAAGTATCACGTAATAGTAATCAAAATGCTATCGTTCTTGATATAACAAATAATAAAATATACGGTAGATTATATTTAATGGATAATTATAAGTTTGCAAATACTGAAATAAAAATGAATGGCGGAGTTGGTACATTTACTGCAACAACCTATGATAATCAATATACAGTAAAAGGAACTATTGAATTATTAAATAAAAGTGTAAAACTAACAATAACAGAGCATAATTTACCAAAACTAGATAATAATACATTTATGCTAACATATAATACTGATAGAGAGTTCGAACAGGAAATATCCTTTAATGATTATTTAGGAATTTGGTGTGAAAATGAAAAAGTATCTAGAAATAGTGACCAAAATGCTGCTAATTTAGCTATTACTAGTAATTTTAAAACAATTAAATTATATTTACTAAATAATTATCGTTTTGCTGAAACGGTTGTTACAATGAGTGGCAATGTTGGTACATTTTCAACACATACAGAAGACTATAAATATAATGTTAGTGGTAAGATAGAATTATTAGATAAAAAAGTTAAAATAACAATAACAGAGCATAATTTACCAAAACTAGATAATAATACATTTATGTTAACATATAATACTGATAAAGAATTCTATATGGGAGAAAATATAAATAGTTTAAATGATTATTTGGGTAGCTGGTTTGAAAGTGAAGATGAGGCGTTTAATGAAGAAAAAAATGCAATTATCTTAAGACTTTCTAATAATGATTTAAAACTTAAAATATTTTTATAAGATAATTATGTCTTTAATGATACCAGTATTACAATTGAAGACGATGAAGCTACATTTAAAGTATCTACAACTGATAATAAATATACTATTAGTGGATATATTGAATTAGTGGGAAACACAATTAAATTAGTTATTAAAGAACATAATCTGCCTAAAATTGATAAAGATAATATAACTTTAACTTTTCAATCAGATATGTTATGGTAAATAATAGAAAAAATTATAAAATAATTATTGATTTTAAATTATAAAAAAGTGGTATTTTAAAAATAAATTATCACTTTTTATTTTAAGATTTACTTTATAAACATAGATCTATTTTAGGAAATAATTGATTTTTTAAAAAAATGTGCTATAATAACGGCAATTTACAAAAAAGGGGTGATTTGTAATGAGATTTGTTAAAAGCTCAATTTTTATATCAGCAATTTCAATTATATTCTTTGGCATTTGGATAGTTTCAAGAACTCATAGTAGAGCTTTTGAAAATAATATCAATGTATCTACTATTGCTCAAAAAGAATACAATGGTGGTCCGAATATATCAAATAATTATAAAGAGTATAATGGAGAATTTGAGTTACCGATTAATGGATCTAGTGGTTATGCAGCATTAGATACCGATTTGATTGATCCAAATGGTGTTATTATTACTAGCATAAATGCTGGTGATGGTTTTACAATATTATCTGAAACTAATGATTTTTTATTTATTAAGTATAATAATATATTTGGATATATTAATAAAAATTATACTCTAATTAATCTGCCAGATATATTACCATCAATTATTTATAATAATACTAATTCATATTCTTCAATTATGAAGTCAAGTTTTAAGAATATTAATAATATAACTAATCAAAGACTTTATAATTCTTATACATATAATGCTAGATTAGAAAAGGAAGAATATATAATGCCTGTACTATATCACATGGCTAAAAAAATTGCTATAGCACAAAAAATAGCTTTAAATAATAATGAAACATTAATTATATATGAATCTTATAGACCTTATGAAACTCAAAAAAATATAGTTAAAAATTTAAATATTTTATCAGAACATGATGAAATTGTTAGAAAAGGATTAACTTCAAGTCCATGGTCAATGACTTGGTTTATTTCAACAAAAGTTTCAAATCATCAAAAGGGACTTGCGATAGATGTCAGTTTAGGTAAAATAAAACAATCTCAAAATATAAATGTTGGAAATTATATTGTGAAAAATATTATAGAATATGACGAATATGAAATGCCAACTAAAATGCATGAATTAAGTATTAATTCTGCCAGATTTATAACTCCTGTGAATTCACACTCTAAAACGGCTTGGAAAAATGCAGTATTAACAGATGCAATGAAGAATAATATTGGTGCTATGAAACTGCAAGATTATTGCACAAATGCTGGATTAACACCTCTTGCAAGTGAATGGTGGCATTATAATGATTTAGACTGTTTAGATTTTAAAAACGGAAATGGTAGATTTATGCTTACAATAAATCATAGTGCTTTACCAGAATAAGATTAATTAACAAAGATTTATTTGTTTTATTGTTCTTTATTTAAATTAAAGTGAATTGGTTTCATGTACCGTTCACTTTTTTTAGTGCTATAATCCTTTTTAGATAAAATAATAAGTTGTTAATAATCTTTTTATATAATAAATATTTATAAGTTTGCTTGTTAATTTTTATAGATAATAGCATGGACACAACATTAATTAATAATATATATATAGCATTATGATATAGATTTGAAAAATTCAATTTTTGTTAAACGCATTTTCCATTTGGTTGTGCTTATATTTTTAATAATTCTTATAAATATATAAAAAAGGGGTTTGGGGTCTTCCACAAGTAATTGGATAATGGCGGGAGTAATTATCCAGTGCTGGCTAAGACATGTTTTTTAAACTTTAAAAATAGACTTTGTTAAAATTTAATAATTATTATTACTATTTTTATCAATTTTTGATATTATTATTTAACAAATTTCTTATTTAAATCGTTAGATATTTTTATATTTTTAAAAAAATGTTCTATAATTTTAACTAAAAAATAAGCTACTTTAGTATTGATAATTGTAATTTAATAATAATAAAATTATTAAAAGTAATGTTAAATACACTAATATTTGTATTAAGTATTAATGTCTTTTTACTAAATATTTTAAAAAAATATTGTATAATTAATATTAATTTATTAATATTTGGTAATAAATATAATTACGTTTATTTCTATAATTATTATTTTTTCAGTAATAAATTTAGAATTTTTGTTTTCTCTTTTTATTGTTTTCCTGAATTTTTGTAAGTTCATATAAGGTTTTGTAATTATGAAGTTCTTTATTTTCTTTAATAAGATCTTTATATTTTTCTTTAAATTTTTCTTCATAATCCGATTTTAGTAGTTCCATTTTAATCTGCAAATCAATATTTCTATCCCTATGTAATTCTATAATAGCTATATAAATAATTGAAAGAACTATTGATAATCCAATATAACCTAAAAAATCCATACTTGAGCACTTTTTCTTTAAATATTTTATTATAATATATTATATCATAAATGCTCGTAATTTGTTCTATTTTATGAATAATAATCTTTTTAATGTAAAAATTATTTATAGGTGATATCTATGAATAATAATAGGTTAGAAGAGTTAAGAGATCTTAATGATTTAACAAAGAAGGAACTTGCAAGTAAATTAGGAGTTAGTGGTTCAGCATATTCAAGATGGGAAAGAAATAAGTATATTATTCCAACTAGAAGACTATATCAATTAGCAAATTATTATAAAGTTAATATTGATTATTTACTTGGACTAACTGGGAAAAGAATTAATATAGAATCATCAAAAGAAATAGATATAGATTTATGTTCTTCAAGAGTGGCTAAAATAAGAAAAGACTATAATGAAAGTTTAAGAACTTTTGCAGATAGACTACATACATCTAATTCAACATGGAGTGCATATGAGACAGGAAAAACTTTAATATTAGGTGCATTTTTAATTGAAGTTTGCAAATTTGGTAATTATTCTGCTGATTGGATTCTTGGTAGAAGTGATAAGAAAAAAATTGTTAAATAGTCTTATTTAGTACCATAGTAATATTTAATGTCATAATGTCATTTATATAAAATAAAAGCACAGTAAATTATTATCTTTACTGTGCTATATTATTATTGAGTAGATATATTCGTAAATTAATAAATCTCTAATAATATTATTAATGTTATCATTATTAAAGTCATTGTTATATATGTTAAAAATTAATTCAGCTATTAAATTTCTTTTTTCTTTTCCAGTTAGTTCAATATACTTGGCTGAAAAAAATACTAAATGTTTATAATTATTTATATTAGTAATTTCTTTAGAGTTATTTATATCAAGTAAACTTAATGCTTTTTTTAAAATATTAGTTATAGTATTAGTATCAAAATCTATATCAAACTGTTTATTTTCTATTAAGCAAATACCTAATCTTAATTTATCAATATTGGTTAAAGTATCAAAATAATCTAATAATTCTATTACATTATTTGTGTTATCATTTAAAATCATTTTTTACCTTCTTTCTAACCACCCAATCAACCACCAAAGTATTAAATTTTAGTAATAATTGTGTAAACTTTTATAAACTTTATTTAATTTTTTCCTAGATAAAATAAGGAAAAAAGCAGTAGGAGCGCATGATATATGATTGCCCCCTGAAAGAGAGTCATGAATAATTGACTCTCGTTTTTTAAAGTATAATGTTAATATTATTTAAAAATTGACAATACAAAGTAAAATGATAATCAAATAATGGTCTTTATTATCTATATTTGATAAACTAAAGATAAGGCGGTGGAATATATGTTAAAAGTAGATATACCTCTTTTAGATGATTTTAATAAAATAAGAAGTATAGAGTTATCAGATTTTGCTGTCTGTCTAGGAGCAGATCTTGATTATTTAAATAATGGATATATTTGGACAAAAAATCTATATGATAGTTACGACTACAATTCTATGGTTATTAATTTTTCCTCTGACAATCATCATATCTTTCATACTCGTTCTGATGACAATACTGTTGCAACATGGCCCGTTATCTATTACGATTCAATATCAGATGATAATAGTGCTATAATCTTTGGAAAGTGGCCTGATAAAGTTGTATCGGATCCTTCTACTATAGCAAAACTTTTAGGAGAAATTAGTTATGATGCCAAATGGACAAAATATAAATATCCTGTTTATATAGATTCAAAATTAGTTTATTTGTCTTCATTTATGTATAAAAATAAAGAATATGTAACATTTGATGCTCATTTTACTAGTTATAAACGGATATTGTCGGATAAGAATTTTCATAAAAATAACGAACGTGTATTTATAGAAGTTTGCCCAATAGAGTGGTATAATTACCGTAAAGAAAAAAAGTTATTAGCCAAAAAAGCTTTAATTGCAGGTATTCCTTTATCATTAAAAGAAAAATATGATGGAAATCCTGATTTTATGCTTAACTATTTAAATAGATTATTTATTAAAGCTATCATGCAAAATGAAGAAATGAGTTTAAATCCTAGTGATGCAGATTTAGATGATAGCAAGAATACACCAATGAATGAAAAATCAAGAAATATTAATAGTATTGTTAATGAAATAGAAGAATTATCTCGTACTTATTATGGTGATGAAAATATTAATGCTAAAGTTAATGCTTTAATTGATAAATATAATGATGATATTGTGCAAGCATTAAATAAAAAAGAAAATGGATTAAGTTTAGAATATACTAAAAGTGAAGAAACCTTGTATTTATATTTAATAACTGAATTAGAAGATATAAAAGCAATGCTGAAGTTAAATAATGAAAAATATCGTGCTTATAAAGATATGATAGAGTTAACTAATGTTTGTTTAGATATTTTAAATGGAGAGAATAATCATGATGAATATCCTAATTCATTTAAAGAAGATATTTTTGCTATTAAAACAGTTATTCTTCCTTTTTTAGAAGATAATAATATTTTAGAAGAGTTAAAAGAAATATTTGTAAGTGAAAAAGAGAATATTATTTCTTATATCAGAGGAGAAAAAGATCACGTTCCAATAGATTATACTACTTTTAATGATTTTATTTTAATGTTGAGAAAAAGATTACATCCTCTATTAATTGAGCTAAATAAACAAGTAAGAAATAAAGATTTAGTGAATGAAATAGTACAAGGTTATAATAGTATTATGTTAAATAATTATGAAAATAGTAAAAATAGTTATTTAAATAATATATTTGCTGAGATTCAAAATTTAATAGATGAAATAGTTTCTAATGGTAATGAAGAAGATAGTAAAAAACTTCAAATAATTAAAAACAAAGAAATAGATTTTAATAGAGATATAGTTGACATTTTAAAAGATATAGATGAAACGTATAAATCATTATATAGTATAGTAATTGATATAGAGAAAAGAAGAGAAAAAAATAAAAGAGTATCAGATTATACTGTAACATTAAGTAGAACTAAATAAGGAAGTTAAGGTAAGTATAAAATAATTATATATTTTAGGTGGCATATAGGTGGCAAAACTTTAAATATTTAAAGACAATAAATAATATTTAATGGTTTTAGTATGTTAAAATGCACGAAAAAAGGCTACTTTAGTTAATAAAAATAACAAATAATTCTATTCTAAATAGCCCCCTGAAAGAGAGTCATGTATAATTGACTCTCGTTTTTTTAGGGGCTTTGTGGGAATTTTTATAAAACTCTACCCATTATTTATCCATTATTATTAATGGTTAAGATGATTTAAAATAGTTTATTATAAGTATAAATCATTTTGTTTATTTTTATTAATTTCTTCTATTTTTTAATATATTTGTTATAATATTTGCAAGTTTAAAGGAGAAGATGAAAATGAGAAATATATTAAGAAATGATTTTTATAATTGCACTCTTTTAGAAATAGATGATAACACTAGTTTAGTTAACTATTTAATTAATGAAAAAAGAGTGTTTAACTCATTTAAGTTAAATAATGTAACTAGTAAGGAATTTGATATGCTTCAAAAATGTAATAGTGCTGAAGCATTAATGGATTTTGAAATTAGTAATTCATATTTTCCAATTGTCGCATGTACTAGAAGAAAAGGGGAAGATTATCGTAGTAGTGGTGGATTAAAATTTCAAAATATTAAGGATGGAATTTTAGGCTCTTTTGTTGTAGAAGAAAATAGAGTCATTTATTGTCCATGTGCTCCGCATTTTACAGAAGAAAGGGACGCATACGTTTATAATAATATTCAAGATAAATACTATACAGATATATCAATGCCAGAAATATTTAAAGAGTATATTTTTAATAGATACAGGAAGGGCTATAAAATCAGTTAAGCCTTATGGAATATTTCCATACTTTATAGAAATAACTAAAAAACAAATGCTTGAATGTGCTGTAAATCCATTAATTGGTAAAAAAATAGAGGAAGAAAGAAGAAATAGTAGTTATATTGTTGAAAATAATAATTCA
Source organism: uncultured Bacilli bacterium (assembly GCA_905236935.1). Next base: position 4,330 of record CAJOQL010000106.1, on the reverse strand, counting down.
ATAAAATCTAATAAGCATAAATAAATAACAAAAAATGTCAAAAATAAATATATACTTGGATAATTCGCTTGATTTAAATTATCCAAATCGTTCTAAATAAATTTTATATTTTGCCAAAGAGTAACTTTGGAGACCAATTTAAGCAACAATAACATACTATAGTAGAAAGCAAAGGTGCTTTTTTATTTTACTTACAACTTTAATTCAAAATCTTGTGATTTATAAATAAATAGGACATTTTTATTTATAAATCACATTATGTTTACATTATTTATTATAATTGATTATAAAATATGATAATATAAAAATAGGGATGTGATTTAAGATGATAATAAATCAAATGACTGATAATGAAGCATCTAAAATACTTGAACTTGGTAGTCATTTTACAGGGATAGAAGAACTTTCTGCATATCGCAAGTTAGTAAGAATGTACCATCCAGATAATTATGAAATGGCTTCTGAAGAAGAAAAAATTAATGCTCATAATAAAATGTTAAAAATAAATGAAGCACATGATTATTTAAAAAAGAAGTATTTTAGTAGTTCGGCTGATTTAGAAAGAGTAATTAATGTAAATGCTAATACCATAAATTATCAAACTAGATTTACAGGTTTTAATGCTGCTAATACTAATAATAATCATAAAGATCCAGTTTTAGAAATGTATAAAAAAGAAAAAATAGAATATATTTTAAATTATATTTCTGGTGTAGATGCTTATCAATTCCCAAATTATATTGTTGATTCTGTTAAAAGTTTTGTGAAATGTTGTTATGAAACTATTGTTGGAATAAAAGCTGCATCTAATAAAAGTGCCATTGATGCTGAACTAGAAGTATTTGAGTTAATTAAATCTAGCGAATATAATATAGTACTATTAAAATATCAAGATAATAATAATATTAATATTAATATAAAAAAAGTATCATATAATTGTGGTATTATCGAATTTTATGAGCAATTAGAAAGTATAAAAGAAAAGAATCAAGGTAATATTTTTAAAAAGAAAGAATATATTAAAAAGTTAGAAGAAGAAAGAAAAATGTATCAAACTTTTTATGGCTATAACAAATTAGAAAAAATAATAAATAATTTAATTGTAAATACATTAGATACTATGGAACAAAATAATTTTAATAATCCTGCAGCTGATTTACTTCAAATGCAAAATGCAATTTTGATAGTGTTTAAGAAAAATCTTATGGAAGAATTAAACCATAGTGTAGAAAAATATAAAGATTATGCTGGTTATAATAATTATATTGAAAATCATATAAAACTAGCTATTGATGGTGCAATATATAATGCCGCATATCGAAATTTTAATATTGAAGAAGTAGAGAGAATAAAAGAACTATTAAATAAAACTGTTGAAAAAATATTTAAAACTTCTTATTCAATTGTTAAAAGAATAAATGATTTAGAGACATTATTTAAAGATAATCCTAATCTATTAGAAATAGATGGTTTAAGATCTGCATATAACGAATTAATGAAAACTATAAATGATTTTAATAATGGTGATGAGGTATCACTAACTTTAAATACCATTGAACAGAAAGTAGATAATTTGATTAAAAAATATAATAAACAAAAGGATTTAGCAAATAATAAAGAGTATATTGAAGCTTATCAAGGTTTTATTAATAGATTTAATAATAAAATAAGCACTTTAAATCCAATTAGTGATTATGAAGAGATTCAAAATATTAATAGAACATATAATAGTGTTCAAAATATTCTTACAAAAGTATTAAAAGATCAAATTGATTTAGAAAACTTAATCATGTGTTTAGAAAGTATTACTTTTGAAGATTATGATTTAGATTTTAAATTAATTAATGGTTTAACACCATTAAAATCTGATATTTATTTAAAACAAGATTGGAACTCACGATTATCTTTATATTTATTAAAAATAAAAGATGGTAAAAGGTTTTTATATAGAAACGGTTCTAGCTATGACGAAATAGAAGTAAATGATGATTTGGCTGGTTTTACATCTTTAGATGATATGATAAATTCAAGTACTTTTGTCGGAAAAAATGCTATTAAATTAGAAAATCCTGGTAAAGGACAACACTTATACATATTATATAGATATAATGATGTAGTATTTTATTTAAATGAAAGATTTGCTAATCACGTATTAGTTAAACAAGGTTTACACTACCAGTTAAAAGATGAAATGGATTTATCAGATATAGGCTTAAAATATCAAAATAAAGATTTATTTATAGAAGAATTAAGAACAAAATTAGAAGCTAAATATCAAGAAACTAGTAAAAAAGACGAAAAAGATAGTGCAGTTAAATCAATAATTTAGGTTAATATGACAAGATGACGTTTGCTTGTGAGTCCTCACATTTACTTGTCATCTTGTCATGTTGTCATAAAAATTATCCATTATTTATCCATTAAATTTAATGATATAATGCTAATTTTAATTAAATTTTAATAAATCTAAATGATTTTAATGCTAGGTATATAGTGGAATTGCTTTTTCAAGGGTTAGAATAAAAATCTCCCCCTGAAAGAGAGTCATGAATAATTGACTCTCGTTTTTTATGCATAAATAAAGGGATTGTGCTATTTCATTTTTACCCAAAATCAGTTTAGGCGATATTTAGGCGATGTTTTATAAAAAATATATAAGAATTATGTTGATAGTTATCTCAGCGTATGCAGATGAAAAACAAATTGAAAAATTAAAAAAAAATTTAGTAAGAAAATCAATGCTTACTAGTTTTTAGTTAAATTAAATAATTGGAATTTGTTATGTAATGAAAATGGTAAAATACAGTTTAATAATGATATAGCTAAAGAGTTAGAAGAATATTATAATATCAAAGTTAGTTGTATTGTTAATTAATAAGTGGCAGGAGTGACAAGAAATGTTTTAACGTTTTTAATGCATCTATATTTTAAGAAAATAAAACTGTTTGTTTTGTAAATCATGGTTAGTTTTAATTGTTTAATAGGTTAGTAAACCTTTCTTTTTTTAGTTGAATCTGTAGGTAAACTTATAATTAATTATAAATATTTAATATGTTATTTAGTGTAATTTATAATTATTATGGCATAATTCTCATTGGTTATTTTGAATATCTTTTATTGCATTTAGATTTTTGAATTATAATACTTATAAATTTGTTTTTCTAAATATTGGTATATGTTATAATTATTATTGCAAAGTAGTAAATAATTATTTGAAAGTTAATGGAAAAAAATTAGAAAACCATAATTATTAATTAAAACAAATGGATTTGTATTATTAGGAATAATATGAAAAATAGAAACTAATATTTTAGAAAATGAATTATGTGATGAGTAAAAATGCTTTAAAAATATACTATATTAAAAAAATCGTAAAGCTAAAAGTATATTTTATGAAAAGATTAATAATTTATTGTAGTTAAATTGGAGGAAAGTTTTATGATATTAAATATATTTTTATTAATTATAGGTTTTATATTTTTAATTAAAGGAGCAGATTTGTTTGTTGATGGTGCTTCATCAACAGCTGAAAATTTTAAGGTTCCAAAAATTTTGATTGGATTAACTATTGTTGCTTTTGGAACAAGTGCCCCAGAACTTGCTGTTTCAATACAATCTTTATCTAAAGGTAGTACAGATATGCTTCTTGGTAATGTAATAGGAAGTAATATATTAAATATTTTATTAATTTTAGGACTTGCTGGAATTATTAGGCCTATTAAAATTAAAGATAATACTGTAAAAAAAGAAATACCTTTATGTATGTTAATATCTACTTTATTAGTTGTTTTATTTTTAGATGTCAAGCTTGCAGAAAGTGCAGTAAATCAAATAACTAGATCAGACGCATTAGTCATATTGCTTTTCTTTACTATTTTTTTATATTATTTAATATCTTTAGCAAAACAAAAAAGGAATGAATCATCTAATGATGAAGTTTCATTAAAATTATGGAAAGCATTATTATTTGTAGTTATAGGGCTTGTTGGGATTATTATGGGAAGTAATATGGTAGTTAATAATGCACAAGCAGTTGCTTTAAAAATGGGATTAAGTGAAAGAGTAATAGCACTTACCATAATTGCATTTGGAACATCTTTGCCAGAACTTGTTACTACTGTAGTTTCTTCTAGAAAAGGTGAGCAAGATTTGCTTTTAGGGAATATTATAGGAAGTAATATCTTTAATGCTTGTATAGTACTTGGAATACCAGTTGCAATATTTGGAACGATAACCCCAAGTAGTTTTAGTTATATTGATTTAATTGCATTATTAGTTTCTTCATTTTTATTATTTATATTTGCTGAAACTAAAAAAACTATTAATAGGT
>CAJOQL010000105.1 GCA_905236935.1 uncultured Bacilli bacterium | reverse complement strand
CAATAAGTTCAATATTATTCTCCTGTCTTTGTGTTTCATCTTTAAGTGCTTTTGCTATTATTCTATTCATCAAACAATCCTCCTCCTTTTTTGATATGTGAATAACTTTTATCAGTTGCAATTCTTCCTCTTTGGGTTCTTTTAATAAATCCTTCTTGCATTAAATATGGCTCTACAACGTCTTCTAAAGTCGATACTTCTTCTCCAATGGACGATGCAATAGTTTCAACTCCAACTGGACCACCATTAAATTTTGTAATTAAACTTTCTAAATACTCAATATCTACTTGGTCTAAACCATATTTATCAACTTTTAATCTATCTAGCGATTTTAATGTTGTATCTTTAGTTATTTCTGCTTCTCCCGCTACTTGAGCAAAATCTCTGACTCTTTTAAATAAACGATTAGCAATTCTTGGAGTTTTACGACTTCGCTCTGCTAATTCTAAAGCTGCATCTTCAACTATTGGCATTTCTAAAACTCTACTGGTTCTTTTTATAATTTCTTTTAATTCCTCAGTAGAATAATAATTTAATTTAGAAACAATTCCAAATCTATCACGAAGTGGTGCTGAGATATCTCCAGCCCTAGTTGTTGCACCAACCAAAGTAAAGGGGGGAAGTTCTATTTTAATACTCCTACTAGAACCTTCTTGACCTACTACTATATCAAGTTCAAAGTCTTCCATAGCAGGATATAATATTTCTTCAATAAATTTAGGAATGCGATGTATTTCATCGATAAATAAAACGTCTCCTGGTTCTAATGTCGATAATACTGCCGCTAAATCTCCACTTTTTTCTAAAGCTGGGCCTGTAGTAGTTTTAATATTTGTTCCAAGTTCGTTAGCAATTATATGGGCAAGAGTAGTTTTTCCGAGTCCTGGAGGGCCATAAAGAAGCACATGATCTAAAGATTCTCCTCTTATTTTAGCTGCCTCAACAAAAACTCTAATATTCTCTTTAACCTCATCTTGTCCAATATATTCATTTAATTTTTGGGGTCTAATATTATCATCTACTACATCTGTTTCTAGTTTTTCACCTGAAATTATTCGTTCTTTTTTTCCCATTTTAAAACCCTCCTTTTTGTTTATTTATTATTTTAACATTAATTTTAATGCTTCTTTTATTTGATTTTCGATTGTTAATTCACGATTAACTTTAGGTAAAACCTTTTTAATATCAATAGATTTATAACCTAAGTTTTCTAATACTTCTACAAGTTCATCAGTTGTATCATTACTCTCAATTTCAATAGAACCAAGTTTGCCTTTTAGATCCAATATCATTTGTTTAGCAAGTTTATCTCCTACCTTAGGAAATTTTTTCAAATATAAAATATTTTCTCTTTCAATAGCATCTGCAATTCCTGCTACACTACCACTAGCAAGCATTGGCATCGCAGTTTTAGGACCTAAACCTTTAACATTTATAAGTTTTAAAAATAGTTCTTTTTCTTCTAATGTTTTAAATCCATATAAAGCATTCTCAGTTTCATTTATGTATTGATGAGTATAAACGGTATACTCTTTACCTTCTTCATAGGAATAAGGATTAGCTACAAAAATAATATATCCAATTCCATGATTATCAACTACAATATAATTACTCGTTAAATACTTTATACTTCCAATAATATATCCAAACATTGTTACCACCCTATTTATTATTTTATCAAAATATGAATATCAAGTCTATTAATTATGTCAATCGTTTAAAAATAATTCTAATTTGTAATTTAAAATGTGCATATAAGCTGTGCTATAAAATTTAATAATCAAAAAGCAAGTAATAATTACCTGCTTTGGATATTTTAAGTATTAAAGATATTTAATTATTTTATTTCACTACCGCCCCACTCAATAACACTATAACCATGTCTATTTTGAGGTATTAGTTTTTGTTCTTCTATTTCTATTTTTTCATCTAGCGGCTTATAATCCATCATTACTCTAATAATAATATCTGGATTTGGTGTTATTTCTAAAGGCATATAATTTTCAATTTCTTCTAATGTTTCAAATCTAATATAATTATATTTATTCTTTTCTAATTTAGGTAGCCAGTATATTATAAATTCATTTATCTCTCTTTCATTTAATCCTAATATTTCAAGTTTTTCTTCTAAAAACTCAATAGTATCTAAACCACTAACTACAAATCCATCCTTTTTAATTTCAACATTATGATTATTTGCTTCATAATATAATCCATAATATTTTTTATTAGTCTTTAAATCTTTTATATTTCCATCTGGATAAGCAATTACACTCCAACCATTATTATACTTTGGATATGAAGTTGTTATTAAAGCAGAATTTAAAAGCTTAATATCCACTTTAATTTCTTTTTCCGGATAAATATATATAATTGGTTTATCTGCTCTCATCATATTTGGGTCTTGAGCACTACCATATTTAACAATATTATTGTATTCTTCAGTAGTATAAGCTATATTAACTTCATTTTGATAAGTTGTAGATTTAACTGGTACTACTATAAAATAGCCAAAAATATTAGCTGTTACTCCGTTTATATTTTCACCAATATATAAAGTAATTTTTCCAGCATTTTCTTCAACACTTGCAAGATTTGCTTTTACAACTGCTCTTGAATATGCTGAATATGCAACTATCATATATTTCTTATCTTTATCATTATATTTTTTTTCTAAATTCCATTTATCGCAAAATTGAATATAATCATTATAAGTAAATATTTGAGATGTATTAAACGATTCTATAATATTATGTGCTTCTTCAGTGTTCTCATAGTATTTAGAAAAATCAACCTCTTGATAATCAAACTCTCCTTTATAATAATCTTTTATAACAAAATACTTATTACCATTATAGAATTTAACACTAATATTATCTATTTCCTCAATAGAATTATTTTTTTCTTTACTATTTGAAAAAATAAAAATACCCGTTAACAATCCCACTATAAATATTATTATAAAGCCTATTACAATTAAAATATTATTTTTCATATTACAACTCCTATTCTTTACATTATATCATAATTATTACATTTTTTATTTAGCTAATTAATTTATAATCCTATTTTATAAAAAATGTAAGACCTCAATCTTACAATTTTTTAATTTAATTTAGTTCCGCAATTAGTACAGAAATTACCAGATGCAGCAGTTCCACAATTTGGACAGAATTTCTTTCCTTCAGTATTTTCATTTAAGTTTACTGATGATCCACCATTATTACTAGTATTATTCATCATAGCACCAAAAGCATTGCCAGAAGCCATGTTCATCATACCTATACCCATCATACCAGTAGCAGCACCATTAGCATTGTTAGCAGCTGCTTCAACTGCATTTGCATATGCTCCAGCAAGTGTACCTTGTCTCATGTGACCGTTGCTAGATAATTCATAATTATCAATTTTCTTATTAGATTCATCATCTAAAGTTACAGATTCAATAATAAATCCTTCAATTTGCATACCTCTATCACGAATTTTTTGATCAAATACTTTTTCGTCCATAACGGTTTTAATTTCATCAGTTTGACTAGGTAGTTCTAAAACTGGAACTTTATGTTCACTATTACCAAGTTCATTTAAAACGTTTTGGAAAGTACTTTGAACTTCACTTCTCATTTGTTCACATATTTCGGTTTTAGTATAAATATCTGCAGTACCAGCTATTTCTCTCATAAATACAGCAGGATCAGATATTTTAAATGTATATTTTCCAAAACACTTAACAGCAACTCTAAGTGGAGTTAAAGCGCCTGTCATTTGATTTGGAATTGGATGTGACCAATCTTGAAATGGTACTGGTGCAGGAGTACCAAACTTATTATCAATAATTTCTTTACTATTAATAAAATATACTGCTTGATCCTTATTTACTGCTCCATTATATGTAAAACGAGTCCACATTTCTTTAAATACTTGACCAAAATCACCAGCAAAAAATGATGGAGAGGAACTTTCATCAAATGTATAAATTCCTTCTTCTGCAGTAGCATCTAAAATTTCACCATTTTGAAAAATAACTGCTACTTGACCAGGGCCAACTTCAATGGCACTTCCCTTTGAAATAATACCATTATCTGTACTCTTTCTAATCATTAATGTTTCATTATCAAGACTATCACATCTAATGAATTCTTTCCATTGATCATGTAATACTCCATTTGCGCTAGAAATAGCGGCTTTAATTAATCCCATAATTACCTCTTTCCTTTATATCTTAACCTTCTACTTTTATAGCGGTTAAAATCCAATCATAATTTATTGCATCAAAGATGGTGCCACAATAATCACATTTACCATTATTATTAACATTAATGTTTGCACCACATCCTGGACATTTTTTATCAGCACCATAAATACTAGCACCAATTTTTTTAGTAAATTCTAAGTGATTTATCTTTTCAATCCTATGGTCATTAAAACCACTTATAAAATCTTTACTATCTTTATCTACAATATAGTCCATATATCTTGATGTAATATCTACATATATTATAACACAGTCACTTTCAATTTTAATATCTTTTATGTGAGTTTCTTTAACATTTAATTCGTCATACATTTGTCTTACATTTCTACTATTTAAATCTTTAAGTATTTCTTCATATTTTGCATAGACATCTTCACTCAAAAAATGTTTTACTCTTTCCAAGCTATCCATCATAATACTAGAATGCAATAAAACAAATATATTATTAACTTTTGTTATAAACATTCCTTCATTAAAGCTAGGATCTATTTTAATTAAATCATTCATTTTTATTTATCTTTCAGTTATCCTTTCTAGTTTTTCTAAAATATAATCAGATTCTATAAAACTTCCACAATAATTGCATATTGTTTTATTCTCTAATAAAGCAGCGCAATTTGGGCATTTTTCTACACTAGTAAAGCTTTTAAATGTTAGCATGTATTCAATTTCAACTTTTTCATTAGGATATCCATAAATTAATATTCCATTTTCATTAATAATATAATTGTATGCTAATACTTTTAAATTTATATTAATAAATAAAAATCCATATTTTTCTTTAATATCTAATAATTTACTGTCTTTAAGAGTAATATCTTTTAAAATTTCTTTTCTTTTGCTAATCTTACTTTTATTAATTTCTTCATTATATTTATTATAAACTTCTTCACTTACTAAAAACTGTAGATTAACACTATCTTCTTGTTGCCATATGCTTTCTATTTCAAGAAATTTATTAAATAAACGCTCTTTTATTTTTTCTTTATTAATATTATATTTTAGGCATTTATCATCACTAATTTCTAAAGCATTTTCTCTTTTTTCTTTTTCTTCAAATTGTTTCATTTTTTTAGGATTGTAAATATACAAAGCAAAAAGTACAACTAATAAACCTAGCCAACCAAGTGGAGTTGCAATAATTTTTAGAAAAACATATTCTAGATACTTTTTGATTCCTAAATTAGTTTGAGCATAAAAAGAAGCATATGTCATAAGAAAACCAGAAACATAAAAGTAAATTATTGAAGCTAAAGTAACTATAAATACACTAATTAAAAGATACTTTATAAAATTTTTTCTTTCCTTATTTGTCATTTTATTCTTCCTTTTATATATTTTTATTTATTTCTTTGGCCAATACAAGTTTTCTTACTCATTACATATTCTTTAGCATCTACTACTATTACGCTACCACAATATTCACATTTACTAGATGATACAATATCAAGTTTAGCTCCACAATTTGGACAAGATACTTCTTCGTTACTATCCTTACTAGTTTTAACAAAAGTAATCAAATATTCAATATCTATTTTACTATGCTCATTACCTCTAACTACTTTTTTATCTTTATCAATTACATAATCATACATTTCTACTCTTAAGTAAGTATCGATATTTAAGAGTCCATTTTCTTCTTTAATAGCAACTATTTTGCAATCAATTAGTTTAAAGTCTTTCATTATGTTTTTTTGTTTTTTAAGTTTTAGGGCATCTAGCTGCATTATATAAGTATTATATAGCTCATCAGTTAAATTTTTTTGAAGACCTTTATAGTTAAAATTCATCCAAGCTTCTTGAATATTAACATACTTTTTATAAACCATATCTTTAAACTGTTCTAAATTAATGCCATATTTCTTTAAAATATCATCTGATACATCATTAAAGTCTGTATTTGCTAAAGAATTAGAATAAATTTGCTTTCGATTTGATAAAACAATAATAATTATAATAATAACTATTAAAAAGATAATAAAACTTGAAGAAGAGCCTTCACTACTACTATAATTACCACTTCTATTATAATGATAACTATCACTATTCCAAGATGAATCATGTGATGATCCTGAATTCCAAGATGAACCACTATCATATGATGAATCCCATCCGGAATCAGCTTTAGGCTTCATATTTAAAGAGCCAAATGATAATAGCCCTATTAAAAATAATATAACTAGAAACCTTCTATTTTTCATTAACTACCTCAATATATTCTAAATTATATGTTAAAGTTCCATCTAAAATAATTATTTTCTCTATTGTTCTTTCATTTAAATAGGTACTAATTGCAACATTATTAACATTATAACTATATGTTAATTCATCAGCACTTTTAATACCAATTATTTTAGGATTATCAATTAAAGCTATAATTTTTGATGGTAAGAGATAATCTTTATTTATATCATTTAATATATCCTCATTTTCAATTTCTTCATCTTTTTTTACTTGATAAATTTTTTCACCATCATATTTAATTTTATATAATATATCAGTTCCTTCTAAAGTACCCGTTAAAACATTATCTTTAATAAGACCGGTTATAATATAATCTCCGATACTATAATTTATACTTAGAGTTTGTGTTTTTAATTCATTTTTCATTTCAATATATGATATTTTAGGTTTAACCTCTTCTTCTTTATTTTTATTATTATTTAAATTAGGAGTTTTAGATGATGAACCTATAGCTAAAAATACATATAGGATAGCAAAAAATATTAACCAGCCACCAAGTTTTATTATAGAGTTATAAAAAGGATTAGACCATAATACTTTAAAAGGAATTCTTTCTTTTTTATTTTTCTTTTTCATTCTACTATTTTTCCTAATAATTTTTCATGATAGCCATTTTTAAAAGATTGGACGCTCATTATATTTTTACCAATAGGTTTAATTTCTGTAATCTTTATAGCATTATTTGCACAGGCAATTGTAAAACTATTTTTGTCCTCTTTTATTATTTGTCCTACGTTTCCTCTAGTACTATCTACTTCACATTTAGCTATTTTATATTCAAGATTATCTATTATTATATTAGCAAGTGGGCTTGGTGAAAGAGCTCTTACTTTATTATAAACATTAATAGCATCTGTATTAAAATTTAAGTGTTCATCTTCTCTTTTTAAAAGACCTACATAAGTGGCTTTATCATTATCTTGTGGCATTCTTTCATTTGTACCATCAATTATTTTTGGAAGCTCTTCTATAATCATTTTAGATCCTAAGATACTTAATTTATTTGATAAACTTTCCATATTATCTTCATTATTTATTTCAATAGCTTCTTTTTTTATGATATCTCCTGTATCTAATCCTTCTGCCATATACATTAAAGTTATCCCAGTTTCTTTTTCACCATTTAAAATAGCACTATAAATAGGTGATGCACCTCTATATTTAGGAAGAAGTGAAGCATGAATATTTATACAACCTAACCTTGGAATATCTAAAACTTTTTTTGGCACAATTTGTCCATATGCACATGTAATTATCACATCTGGATTTAATTTAACTATAAAATCATTATCTTCTCTCAATTTAATAGGAGAAAAAACTGGAATATTATACTTAGTTGCAAGCTCTTTTATAGGGCATGGGGTAAGAATTTTTTTTCTTCCAATATAAGCATCTGGTGCAGTAACTACAGCCAAAACATTCGTATTATTTATTAGTTCTTGTAATATAGGTACACTAAAGCTTGGTGTTCCCATAAAGATAACTCTTAAGTTTTTCACAATATCACCTTCATTTTAATTTTATCACATAGAAAGAAAAAAATCTCTAATAAGAGATTAATTTTCGGTTTTGTTAAATATCATTCAAACTAATTAAAAAACTTATTACCTTAATCTAGTTTAACACTTACTAATTTAGATACTCCTGATTCTTCCATAGTAATACCATATAAATTATTAGTATATTCCATAGTTCTTTTTTTGTGCGTAATAATTATAAACTGAGTATTAGTTTCAAGTTCGTTAATATATTTACCAAACATATCAACATTTACTTCATCTAAAGCAGCTTCTACCTCATCAAATATACAAAATGGTACAGTACGAATATTTAATACAGCAAATAAAAGCGCAATAGCAGTTAAGGTTGCCTCTCCACCAGATAAGAGACGAGTTGATTTAATATCCTTACCAGGAGGAGTAGCTTTTATTTCTAAACCTGTATTTAAAATATCTTTTGGATCAGTTAGAACTAAACTAGCATCACCACCTCTAAATAACTTTTTAAATACTTTACCAAATTCTTCATTGAGTGATGTAAAAGTACTTTTTAATTTATCAGTCATCGTATCATCAAGTTCATTAATAATAGCAAGTAAATCACTTATAGATTTAGTTAAATCATCTTTTTGTGTAGTTAAGAAAGTATATCTAGTATTCACTCTTTCATATTCAGCAATTGAGCCAACATTAACATCACCTAAGGCTTTAATATCACGTTTTAGAGCCGTTACCTTATTACGTACTTTATCAATTGATTCATCAAGTTCATAAGTTAAAGCTTTTTCATAAGTTAATCCATATTCTTCATTTAATCTTAAAAGATAACTATCTAACTTTAATTCTTCCTTACCAATTAAAACTTCAAGTTCTTTTTGCATAGATAATAACTTATTATATTCACTATTCATTTTACGATTTTGAATTTCTAATTCATTAATTTCACTTTGTAAATCATGTTTTTCATTTTTAAGTTCATTTAAGGATATTTCTAAGCTTTCTTTTTCATTATTAACTTTATAGAATTTATTTAAAATATTTTCTAATTCTTTATCAATTGAATTATCTAATAAGCCTTTAGTTCCATTAATTTCATTTTTAAGTAGCTCATAATTTTTCTTTAATACATTAAGTTCATTATTTTCTCTTAATATTAATTCTTTACTTAACTTAACATCATTATTTAAATTAAAAACTTTATTTTCTAATATTTTTAAATTTTCATCTGTTTCATTAATTTTTTCTTCTTTTTGTTTTATTTCTTTGACTTTATCTTTTAATAACTTAATTTTATTTTCTAAATCAAACTTTTGATTAATTAAACCAGTACCATATTTACTCTTACCACCAGTAATACTTCCACCTGGCGCAATTAAATCGCCTTCTAAAGTTACAATTTTATAAGTATGATTTATAGCTTTGGCAATTCGATTAGCATTTACTAAGTTATCTACTATTATTGTGTTGCCTAAAGCATTCATAATAATATTACGATATAAATTATCATATTTGACTAAGTCTGAAGCTATTCCAATAAAAGATTCATCAGTACTTACTTTACTTAAAGTATTTGCATCAATTCCTTTTGGTTTAATAACATTTAAAGGATAAAAAGTAACTCTACCTACGCCATTTTGTTTTAAGTAAGAAATAGCATCTTTTGCATTTTGTTCATTATCAACTATAACTACATTAGAGGTAGAAGATAATGATATATCAATTGCAGTAGCATATTTTTCTTCAGTTTCAATTATTTTACCAATAGTATTATGAATTCCATTAAGTCTTGTATTATTTAAAACTGATTTAACAGCAAAAGGAAGACGACTATCATTATCAATTGCTTCTTTTAAAACATCTATTTCATTGTTTAAAACAGTTTCTTCTTTATTTAAATTAGCTACCATTGTAAGAAGAGATGATTTAGTTAAATTTTCCTTCTTATATTCATTCGTAGCAGTAGTATATTCTGCTTCCTTTAAAGATAAATTCTTTTCATCAATTAGAATTTTTTCTTCTAAAGATTTAATAGCGTTCTTTTGCTTTAGTTCTTGTTCTTTTAAGTTTAATAAATTATTTTGTAATTTAGTATCTTCAACCGCATATTTTTGTCTTTCCATCATGATTTGTTTTTCACTTTGTAAATCAGATAGTTCTCCAGTTATTTTATATAATTTATCACTTTTAGCATTAATATTATCTTCTAATTTAATAAGTTTTAATTTTAAATTATCAATCTTTGATGAGTCTATTAAATTAGAATTATTAGATTTTAAAATAT
>CAJOQL010000104.1 GCA_905236935.1 uncultured Bacilli bacterium | reverse complement strand
TATTTCTTTATCGTTTTGAAGTTCTTTACTAACATATTGAAAAGCATAACAATTATTATTTATAGCAGTTAACACTACTTCTTTATCTTTCTTTAATTCTTCATTAACATATATCATAGCATTAGAATTTGTTTTAATAGCTTCTATTATAAATTCTTTATTATTCTTTAGTTCTTCACTAGCATATTGTAAAGACCAACTATTTAACTTTATAGCTTCTAACATAAATTCTTTATCATTTAATAACTCTTTATTAACACTAAAAAGCATAAGAGCATTTTTCTTTATAACATTTAAAGCTAGTTTTTTATCATTTTGGAGATCATTTTGAAGTTCTTTTATTTTCTTCGTAATGCTTTCATTAATACTTTCTTGCTTTTCATATTCATAACTAATACTTTCATCTATATTATATTTATGTAATAAATAATAAAAATAATTTTCTAATATTACATCACTAAATGCAATGACTGATAAAGTTTTTATTTCATCATCTGTTAAAAATTCATAATAATAATCACCAATATAGTTTTTGAATTCTATTATTTTATAATAATTAGGATGATTATCAGAAATTATTTCATCATAATTCTGTTTTAACTCATATAACAATTCATTATCAATGTTTAATTTATTAAGCCAATATTTTATAATGCTATGCAAAAAGCTTTTATTTTTGCATAGATCAGTACCTAAAAAAATTACAGATTTACAATTTGATAATATCATTTTATACATAAATTTTTCATCATTATGGATTTTATAATGAGCATATCCTAGTAATTCAATATCTTGTTTTACTGCCACCTTAATAATCTTTTTATACCTTCTCATTTCATAATCAATACATTCTATTGCATAAGCATTTGCTTTTACTACTTCATATATAAAATCTTTATCTTTTTTTAAACTTTCACTAGCAAACTCAATTGCACATCTATTAAATCTTATTGCCTCTAAAATAAAAGATTGGTCATTTTTTAATTCATCACTTACATATTCAATAATATTCGACAAACGTTCATATTGTCCATATAATTCTTCACCAGTCAATTCACCCCAATCAACTTTTATTAAAAATGGTAGTATTGATGAGTTCTCTGTTTTCCATAAACAATCATAATATAATATACTCATCACATATTGTTTATCGCTTAGAATTTGTTTTAGCATATATTTTTTAAATAGTGGAAACATAAGCAATTGAAAGCCCCAAGGAATACCAAACCTTTTTATAGCACTTAATAATAAATATCTAATTAATTCTATATTTTTATAATAGTGAATAACATCCTCTATATAATATTTTATTTTTAAACTATGATTACATATAAAACTATATACATAATTAAAATCTTGATTATTAATCATTTGAATTAAATCTAATAAATGTTCTTCACAGTTTACCATTTGATTGCCTCATACTCTTATAAATAATTTTTTACCATCTTTTTTTAGCATAAAATTGTAATATTTTATCATTAGGTGTTATATATTTATTTATATCTAATAAAATATTAACTGTATTTTGATTTTCTAATTTATTATTTATATTATTTTTTAATAGATAGTCTTGAATACATTCAAAATATATTCTTTCAGTTTTTAAATCAACCAATAATAATAAAAATGAATAACTAGAACTTTTAGCATAGTTAACAGTTTTAACCTCAAGAGGAAATGAAATATAATTTTTGTTTTGCAAAAATTTTAATTCACTTCTACCTTTAATTTGACATTCTACTTTATTATTTTTCCATTCATCATTTTCAGATAATTCAATAATACAATCTCGACCAACATCATTACCAGTTTCTTCTTTAAAATCCCAATTATTAGAATTTAATTGGTAATGTATAATTGCTCTTGCTCTACTACCTTTTTTTCTTTGTTCGGAATCTTTTGGATACATACTCTTTCTTCTTTCTGTACAACTTGATTTAGTATTATATCACAACAAATAATATTTTTATATCTTTTTTGCAATATTGCAATATCATGATTTATTTATGAGTGTTAATAAATTTATAAGTATTTAGTATGCAGGAGTACCATAACCATAAATTACTTTACTATTTAAAGAGTATTCTTTTTGTTTACAAGTATCATTAGTAGAATTGCCTTCTATTGTATAAACCTTATTATTTTCTACTTTCTCAACAATACCAACATGATTTGCTTTACCATCATTTTCCCAATCAAAAAATATAATATCTCCAGGCTTTGGAACATAAGTGTTATCTTGCCACTCTCCCATTGCTTTAAACCAATCTATACCATTTTGAACACCTGCAAATTTTGGAATTGTTTTGCTTTCTATATAACCTAGTTCATTTGCTACCCAACTAACAAATACTGCACACCACTCCACTCTTTTTGTAAAACCATACCAAGACCAATAAGTTTCTCCTCCAACATTGCCTACTTGCTCTAGGGCAACTTGTACTATATTAGGACTACCTATTGGAGTGCCATAAATTGCAGAACTCCATAATAAACCATATTCTTCATTTTGTAATTCTTTTATATTATTAATTTGTTCTTCAGTAAAATTATATTGTTTAGCAATTTCATCTATCTGTTTACTTTTAATTTTTATATTTAATACCCTTTTTTGGATAATAGTATCGTTTTCTAAATCTTCTTCATTTTTAATTAAGATTTCAGACTCTATAATGTTCATATCCCAAAAAATCTGCTTTATTAAAAGCCTCTTATCTTCATCTAAAGTTATCACATCATTATTATCAAAAGAAGTTTTAATTGCATATATTGATAAAACATCTTCCCAGGATGCTCTATTTGATTCAATAGAATAGTCATCATATTCATTTCCATTTTGAATATCACTAATCCTTGTTGCTAATTCAGTATTTAATGCTTTTACTATGCTACTTATAGTTATTTCATTATTTACGGCTTGTTCATTAGAAAAGAATACTCCATAAAATGAACTGCATAATAAACCAATGAAACATATTATTACAATTATTAAAACTGCAATCCAACCGCAAGAAGCTAAAGCATAAATAAGTGCTTTAGTTCCAGCAATTAGAGTTTTAATTCCTGTTATTGTTCCTTTTATTAAAAATTTTATCCCTTTATATGTTTTCTTTGAAGATTCTTTTGCTATTTCTATTGCCCTTTTCGATGCTTTTATAGACTGCCTAGCTATCTTTTTCTTTTCTTTGTTAGTTTTTGATCTTTTTAAGTTCCTATTTATTTTATTTTTAAGAATTTTAGGTTTTATTTTAGATATTTTATCTTTACTTTTAATAATATTATTTTTTGTTATTTTGATGCTATTTTTTCCTTTTTTCCTTATAATTCTGGAATTATCGTAAATGTTTTCATTAAATCTTTCTACTTTATTAATTGCATATTCGTTAGTATCATTTTCATTATCTTGTACTTTGAATTCACTTTTATTTTTTATATTTTGTATATTATTTTTAAATTTCTGATGGAATATTAACTTTTTATCTAATATTTTAATATCTTTATTATATGACTCTTTAGTCTTAATTTTAAACATATCTTATTCTCCTGGTTTTGTTGTCATTAATTTATATAATTTAGTATTTTTAGGAAATTTATTAACAAATGGTACTAATAAACTACCATATTTTATTAGTCCGCATCCAGCATCTGCATTAGTTATATAAGACATTTGCTTATCTGATATATTTAATAATCTTGCTAGTTCTTGTCTATCGTTTGATGCTTGATTAAGCATTACAATAAACTCACTATTAGATAACATTGTAGAAGCATCTACACTTGATAAAAGATATTCAACATTTTGAGTAATTGCAGTAGGATATGCATTTCTTTTTCTAAATTGCCTCCAAGCAGAATTAAAGAAAGTTGCTGAATATTCGTTTTCAAATAACACATGAATTTCATCTATAAATACATG
>CAJOQL010000103.1 GCA_905236935.1 uncultured Bacilli bacterium | reverse complement strand
TACTGTTGTATCAGGCTCATATATTTGTGAAAGTATAGACTTTGAAGAGCGCATTAATAAATTAAAATAAAAAGCCCATTTGAACTAGTCAATTAGGCTTTTTTAATTTCTTTAAGATCCTTTAAATAAATAACATTTCGATTTTTAGTTATAAGATAATTTTTAGTTTTACCGACAATTATAGAAGTTACTTCTTCACCATTAAAATAAGTAAGTTTTAGTTTAACTGGAAAAGAAATAAATATATCGTTATTATTAGTATTATCATTATCCATACTTATAAATAATTTTTTGTTATTATTAACATTATCATTTAATTTATTTTTAAATATTTCAGGTAATTTCATGCATCCTCCATTAGTATAATATATGAATTATTGTTAAAAATATAAATATGAAAAAGAAATTAATTATTATAATTATCTTTATTTTTATGCTTTTTAGCATCGTTAATAATTTTTATAGTATAAGTAGTAATAATTACTATATTAAACAATTATTATGGTATATTTTAGGTTTTATTTTAGTTTTCCTTATTTATAAAATGAATACTAATTTAATATTTAAATATAGTTTATATTTATATCTTTTTGGTAATTTTTTATTACTATTAACTTTATTAATAGGCAGTTATGTAAATGGAGCTAGAGCTTGGCTTAATATTTTAGGATTTTCATTTCAACCTAGCGAATTTATGAAAATATTTTTAATTCTTTATTTAACTCATTTTACATATAAATATAATTTAAGTGATTTTAAATATATATTATTATCTGGTTTAATTATTATAGTGCCAAGTATATTAACTTTCTTAGAACCAGATACTGGAGGAGTAATAATTTATTTAATTATTTGGATTACATTTCTATTTTTAAAGAAAATAAATAAATGGTATTATATTATATCAATAGTAATATCTATAACATTAATTAGTACCTTTTTTATTCTATATTATTTTTATCAAAATATTTTTATAGATATTTTTGGAACAAATTTCTTTTATCGAATGGATAGAATAACTAATTTTATTAATCAAGAAGGATACCAATTAAATGAGGCTTTAAAAAATATCTCTAATTCAGGATTATTTGGAATTAAAGAAAAAGTTTATTTTCCTGAAAGCAATACAGATTTTGCTCTAACTCTTTTAATTAGTAATTTTGGAATTGTTGGTTTATTTATATTTTTAATTAGTTATAATTTATTATTTTATTTACTTGGCAAACTTAAAAGTGATACTTATATTTTAAATTCAACTTTAAATATTTTAATATTTTCGTATGTTGCCAATATACTTATGAATATTGGATTATTTCCTATTATTGGAATAACACTTCCATTTTTAAGTTATGGGGGTTCTTCAATAATATCTTTTATGATTTTATTAGGATTTATGTTAAAAGAAAAAGCATCATTTGATACTTATCTATAATATGGATAGGGATTATAATTATATCCTCCATAATAATTATAACCATAGCCACTAGGGTATGGGGGATAATACATTGGTCTTGGATTATTAACAAATACTGGTCTTGGTCTTGTTACACTAGTTAAGGCAGCACCACCAAGTCCACCTAAAAGAAATGGAAATAAAAATTGTCTGTCCTGATTATTATTTAAAGGCTCATAATTGTTATACATAAAAACTCCTTTCAAAATATTATATGAAAGGAGCTTTTTAGTGTTAATTATTATATAATCTATAAAAGTTAAAAGATGGTTTTACTAAAAATCTAAATGGCATCATGCTAGTTCCTAGACCACCAGAAATATATAATTCTGCATCATTTAAATCATATTTGGCATCATAATATTTTTTACTTCCAATTGGAGTATATACTTTACCAATAAGTGGAATTCTAACTTGTCCATTATGTGAATGACCAGCTAGAACTAAATCAAAATTATAATCAATTAGTTTATCAATATCATCTGGTTCATGAGTTAAAAGAATAGTATAGTAATCATTTTCTGGAATATAAAAAGCTTTTTCTGGCTTGCTATTAAACTTTAATGAATCAGCAAGTCCGACTATTAATAAAGGCTCATTACCTTTATAATATATAAGATCATTAGAATTATCTAAATTTTTAAAATTGATTTTTCCTAATATTTCTTGGTATCTTGCATTAATATCATGGTTTCCACTAATGATATATTTATTAATAGTAGAATTAATGCTATTTAAAGAAGATATTAAATCATTAACTTGATTATCATTTAAGAACACATTTTCATCTAATAAATCTCCGGTGAAAACTACAATATCTGGTTTTAATTCATTAATACTTTTTACTATATTTTCCATTTCTTTTTTATGAATAGTTGTCCCATAATGCAAATCTGAAAAATGAACTATTTTAGCACCATTAAAATTATCTGGTATTTTATTATTTATAATAGGGTATTCACGAATTATTAATCCTTTAGTACCAATAAAGTGACTATAAAGAAGAAGAATAAAACCTAATAAAAATGTATATATAAAAATTTTAGCTAAAATACTATGTTTTTTATTTTCACTTTTCATTAATTATCACCTAGGTTAATTTTATCATATTTAGATTTAATTTGTTGAAAAAATATCTTTTTATGATATACTTTATATGTAAATGATAGGAGAGAAAATGAAAAGGGTATTTGAACTTGTAATTATTATTTTAAGTATTATATTACTTAATATAAATGTTGAAGCAAAAGAATGTACTTCAAAAGATTTAGCAGCATTGCAAAAAGAGGCTAATAATATAAAAGTAAATCATGAATTAGTAAAAGAAACAAAGAAAACTCATCTATATGACTATTTTGATAATGAACTTCCAGAAACTGTAGAACATACTGAAACAAGTATCAGAATAAATATATATAATTTAACTAATAATCTATTTATTGTCCAAAGCACTAAAGATTATAATAATTATGATAATGAAATAGTATTATATGGTTCTCCTAGAAGTAAATTGGAGTTTGTTAAAGAAAAAAATATTAATTATAAAGATACTAATAATGGAAATTACACTATATCTTTAAATAAAATTAATCATTATATAGATTATAAATTTGAAATATATAGTAATTTAGATATTTGTGATGCTACACTTTTAAAAACAATAGAATATCGTAAACCAAAATATAATAAATATTTTGAAGAAAGTATTTGTAAAGAGTATCCAGATGTGTCTTATTGTGCAGAGTTTATTTCTAAAGATATAGACTTAGGAAATAAAAGCTTAGAAGAATTAGTAAAATCAGAAGCCAAAAATAAAGGCTATGCAATTCCAGAAGAAAAAGAAAAAGGAAAAGAAGAATCTGTTAACTTTATAGGTAAAAATTTAAAATATATTATAGCGGCAGGAACAGTTATAATAGTAGGAATAATAGGGTATAGTATAATACAAAAAAGAAGAGGTAGATTATGATGCGTAAACTAAAATATTTAATCTTATTAGTTTTAATTACTATTCCTATCAAGGTAAATGCTTCAATTAAAGTTGGGGGTCAAGCACCAAATTTTAGTATAGAGGGTGAAAATGCATATTGTATTAGTCCAGGTTTAGAAGCACCAAGCGTTGTAACATCAGTTGAAAAGTTTGGAGATAGTTATTTAGATACAGCTTATTTAGGAGTTTATAGATTAGCACTAATAACGCCTTCTAATAATTGGCATACTGAAACTATGAGAAATTCTTTAATATCGATGGGTTATAGTGCTTATTTAGGTGAAGATGCTATACTTGCTCAAAGTTTAGCTTACGTATATGCTAAAGTAAATGGTAGTATAGGACAATTTCCATGGCCAGCTTATAGTACTAAACTTGCTTGTGGTGGATTATATGCTGTAGGCAAAGAGGGTATGTTAAAATCATGTGATGCTTTAGATTTATCAACATGTGCAGCTAATGACTTACTATCATTTAATGATTGCCGAGTTCAACTTAATGAGTATAGTACAGAAACATTAAATTGGTTAAAGAAAAAAGTTTCTGAATTTAATCCTAAATTTGTAATTGATAAAGATAAAACAGATGCTTCAAATGGAGAGTATGTTTTAAAATTAGATGGGGTAGAATATGAAAATGTAAAAGGAGTATTATCAGACTCTAGATTTAGTGCATTAGCGGGAAGAAGCAAAATAGAAGTTATAGGTTGTGAAGTAGTTAATAATGCAAGTTTAACATGTTCAGTTAACCGTCAAGATATGCTATTAAATAATGAACTAAGAGTTAAAATAAATGGTAATGATTTAGCAAATCAAAATCTTTCTATTAAAATAAAATATATATATGATTTCCCATTTGCTGGATCAAGCGCTAAAATTTATTATACTGATGGAGCATATACTCAAAAATTAATTGTTCCTTACAGTTCTAGTCCGGAACAAAAAGAACAAATAGTTAATATTAATTATCAAACACCACCAGTTCAAGCATGTCAAACAACAATTAAAGATGGTAAACGTATTTATCTTTATAATAATAATGAAATATCTCTAAAAGATTTTATAGATAAATGTGGCTGTAATAGTGTACCTATTGAAGATATTCTTAAAGATGAAGAAAGCACAAAAATATACAATGAATTTTGTGGTAAACAAGAAATTAAAAAATGTGAGGTAAAAAATATTAATAATCAAAGAAAGTATTATAATAACGGTAATGAAGTTAGTTTAAAAGAATATATTAATGTAGGATGCTGTGCTGATATTAATGCTGAAGATTTAAATAAAGCTACTGATGCCAATGAACTATACCAAAATATGTGCGCTATAAGTGATACTGTTTATATTGAAAATGAATGTGGATCTAAAGCTAAAATCGGCAAAAAGGAATATGTCATAAACAATGGAGTTAATACTGAACTTTTAACATGTGAAAATGAAAGCTATATAGATTATAGTCATTCTTATGTATGGCAGCTTAATATGGATAAAGTCCTTGAAAGAGTAAAAAAGACAGAATCAGGAGAGAATAATATAGAGGGAATATACAATACTCCTGCAATAGCTAATTATACTGATAAATCTTATACAAGTAATGCTATTATTGGCAAAAATGGTCAAAGTATTAATGGAATAAGTGCAAGTAATAATTATTGTACCCTATTAACAAGTGAAAATAATGATATTTATTTCCCTGGTACAGCAATAGCAACTAGTGGTAGATTCTTTGTATTTAATGAATTAAATAAAGAAGAATGTACTAATAGTATTAATCCAGGACCTAATTGTTTTAGACAACCTTATATTGATGGAAATATTACGGCTGTAATGCATACTAATTTTGATAAATGGAATAATGATTATAAAAAGGCTATTGAAGCCGAAAAAGAAGCATATAGAGCATATCAAAATGACCAAAGCATAACTAATGAACAGCTTTATAATATTGCAATGTCTAATAGAAAACAATTAGAAAAATATAAAACTGAATGTGAAACAAGAAACAACTTAGAAAACTACTGGACTTATAATTTAAATCCAAGCTTAAACTTTACTTATGCGCAAAAAGTATATGGTGGAAAAAATAATAGTGAAGTAATTAAAGAAACAGTTTCAATGACAAAATCAAATGAAAGTGTAAGATATTGGCCAAATGTAAGTTCAAATATTAATTGTACATATGATAAATCAAAAGGTCAAAATGTAACATACACTATAAATTATGGTAATGTTCATGAAACTAAAACATTTACAAATATTGAAAACTATACTGCTAAGTGTGATCAAAGAGTATACTATAGACCAAATCAAGTAGCATATTCAACTATCCCAAGCGGTAAATATATTTTAAGTGATGCTAGATATCAAACTAATCCAGTAAATATGTTATCAAATGGTGTTGAAATAGGATATGTATATAATGTTAGATTAACTACTTATGAAGGAACGTATACTACATCATTTACAGTAGATAATTTAGGACATCAAGGATTTAATAATACTTCAAATATTCAAAAGTCTTTAGATAAATATAAATTAGATAATAATCTAATTGAAATATCAAGTGAATGTGTATATTGCAACCAAGAAGGTGAATTTAAAAGAGTATGTGAAGTATGCGATCCAGATACTCCAGAACTTAGTGCAAGTTATATTTATCGTACGGTTTCTTTATCAAATATAAATCCAAATAATCGTGAAAACACTAACTGGACTGATAAAAAAGGTGCATCTGCTGAAAAGAAAATTGAGAGTTTAAGTGGAGATAATGTTGCAGCAAATTTAGATTTAAGTGAAACTAATGTAAAAATGGTAGCAAATGATAATATTTATGATGATTATTCAAGAGATTATATTGAATATGAATTTAATTTAACACCTAAAGACATGCAAATAATAAGAAATAATACAAGAAATACTGACTTTAATTATGGAGATATTTCAGTATGTAATAGTGCTAATAGAATAACTGATAGAAATGAAGATGTTACATATTGTTATATTTGTAATTCAGATGGAAAAGAATGCATTAGTTCATTCATTGATGCATTTGCAGAGTCAGATACAACTGATATAACTAGAAAAGAAAAATGGAAATATTTCATAAATGGTAATTGGGAAATTGGATCATGGAAAGATATCGTTCAAAAATATACTAATTTAGAAGGCTTTGAAAATGGAAGATATCCAGATCCATTAAATCCAGATGCTTATTTAAAGAAGTATTATAATTGGCCATAAGAGGTGATGAATAGTGAAAGAGAGTTTATGGGGCTACTGGTTAATAATTTTAGGATTAGGTGTATTAGTAGTAATGATGCTACTTCAAAACTATACTACTACTAACGAACAAGATTATTATCTAATTAAAGAAGTTACAGAAGCTGCGCTTACTGATGCCATCGATTGGGCACATTATCGTAAGTATGGTGAAATGAGAATTGTAAAAGAAAAATTTGTTGAAGATTTTACTAGAAGATTTTCAGAAACTGTAAATATTAATAAAACATATAACATTAAGTTTTATGATATCTATGAGGCACCTCCTAAGGTTAGTGTTAAAGTAACTACTAAAACAGATACTTATAGTGTATTAGGTAATGGAGATGCAGTTGATGTAGTAAATAAAATCGATGCAATTATTGAAACAGTAAATAAAGTTAAAAATGAAGGCTAAGTAAATTATAGTCTTCATTTTTAATATTATTTAATTTATTGATATTGAATTTTTAAACTATATTTGTTAAACTATTAATAGAATAAAATAGGAGCTGATTAAAAGTGGATAAGATAAATAATTTTCTAAGTCATGTTTATGGAAGTTCGCAATCTCTTTTATATTTTTATTTTTCACTAGGAGCAATAGCATTATTTTTCATAATACTTATTTTAATTATATTATTTAGTGCTGAACATCGAGCAAATGCAAAAGCATATAAGAAAAAACAATTAGAAACTAAAAAAGTTATTGATAAATCTTTAAGTGAAACTCAAGTTTTTACTAATATATTAAAAAATAATAGTGATAGTAATTCCAAAGTAGATGAATATAGCAAAGAGGAAGAAGCAGTATCTTTAAAAGAAGAACAACCAGCTTTAACAGAAGTAGTTCCTGAGCCAATTAAGGATGAAACAGAAAGAGTTATTGAAGAAAAAATAACTGAAAACATTGAAACTACAATTAAAGATGATGATTTTTATTTAGAAGAACCAATGGATTTAAAAGCTAATGATAATATTGATACTCAAGATTCTTTAGAAGACGCAGAAATGCCAAAAGTAAAACATATGGATATTGATGACTATTTATTTAATAGAGATAAAATATTTGCCCAAAATACTAAAGAAAATGAAATAAAAAGTGACATATCTCAAGAAAATGAAGTTGAAGAAGTTAGAAATATAACTAAAAAAGAAGATATTAAAGTAGAAGAAGTAAAAGAAACCCTATTATCAAATGATGAACTAAAGAATCGATTAGCAAGATTAAAAGCAAAAAAAGAAGTTAAAAAAGAAGAAATACCAGATGATGATTTAACAGATTTAATGAAAGCTGTAGGCTTAGAAGAAAGTGAAAATTAACTTTTTAATAAGAACTTTACATTGATAAGACAATTAAATTTGTCTTTTTTTTTGCCATTTGTTATACTTAAACAAGGTGATACGATATGGTAAAATATGATGAAAACTCAATCACTATCTTAGAGGGATTAGAAGCTGTAAGAAAAAGACCAGGAATGTATATTGGTAGTACTGATAAAAGAGGCTTACATCATTTAGTATGGGAAATTATTGATAATTCAGTTGATGAAATAATAAATGGTTATGGTAATAAAATCCAAGTTCGTATTAATAAAGATGGTAGTATAACAGTTGCCGATAATGGTCGTGGAGTTCCAACTGGAATGCATAAAAGTGGGAAGAGTACGCCAGAGGTTATATATACTATTTTACATGCTGGTGGTAAATTTGAAACTGCCGGTTATAAAGTATCTGGTGGACTTCACGGAGTAGGTGCATCTGTAGTTAATGCATTAAGTGATTGGATGGAAGTTACTATTTTAAGAGATGGTAAAATTCATCAAATAAAATTTAAGGATGGCGGAAGGGTTGATTCACCTTTAAAAGAAATAGGTACCACTAATAAAACTGGAACAATCGTAACATTTATGCCAAATAAAGAAATTTTTAAAAACCTAAATTTTAGTTATACTACTATATGTGAGAGAATGCAAGAAAGTGCCTTTCTTCTTAAAGAACTTACTTGTGAAATTGAAGATGTTGCTGATGAAAAGAAGTTTGTTTATCATTACGATAATGGGCTAATCTCTTTTGTAGAATATATAAACGAGGATAAAACACCACTTCATAAAGTGATTTCTATAACTGGTTGTAAGAATAATATTGAAGTAGATGTTGCAATGCAATATACAGATTCATATAATGAAAATATTATCTCTTTTGTAAATAATGTAAAAACATCAGATGGTGGTTCACATGAGGTTGGTTTTAAAACTGCTATAACTAAGGCATTTAATGAATATGCTAGAAATAATAATTTACTTAAGAATAAAGATACTAATTTTGAAGGTTCTGATGCAAGAGAAGGTTTAACAGCTGTAATTAATCTACGTATACCTGAAAGTTTATTACAATTCGAAGGTCAAACTAAAGGTAAACTTGGAACTCCTGAAGCAAAGCCTGCTGTTGAAGGAGTTGTATATGAAGCATTAAAATATTATTTAGAAGAAAATAGGGAAGTATCTAAAAATATTTTAGAAAAAATGGTTAAAAGCAAAACAGCTAGAGAAGCAGCTCGTAAGGCAAGAGAAGAAGCTAGAAATGGCAAAAGTAAGAAAAATGAAGCACGTAATATTATTGGTAAATTAACCCCACCACAAGGAAGAAATCCTAAAATAAATGAATTATTTATTGTAGAAGGAAATTCAGCCGGTGGAACTGCTAAAAATGCAAGAGATCGTAAATTTCAAGCAATCTTACCACTTAGAGGTAAAATTATTAATACTTTAAAAGCAACTGATGCAGATATATTTAAAAATGAAGAAATAAATACTATGATTAATTGTATTGGTGCAGGTTATGGAGATAATTTTGATATTAAGGATATTAATTATGATAAAGTAATAATTATGACTGATGCTGATGATGATGGAGCTCATATTCAGTGTTTACTCTTAACTTTTTTCTATAAATATATGAGAGAACTAATTGAAGAAGGACACTTATATATTGCAATGCCACCATTATATAAAATAGATTATGGTAAAACACACGAGTATTGTTGGACTAATGAAGAATTAAAAGAAATAACTGATAAAAAATCTAATTATAAACTTCAAAGATATAAAGGTTTAGGTGAAATGAACCCTGGACCTCTTTGGGAAACTACTATGGACCCTGAAAGAAGAAATCTTATAAAAGTTACAATTGAAGACTCTGTTTTAGCTAGTAAAAGAGTAAATGTTTTAATGGGAGATGTAGTAGAACCTCGTAAAGAATGGATAAATGAAAACGTTGAATTTACTTTAGAAGATGATTTTAAAATTAATGCAAAATAAAAGAGATTTAAATCTCTCTCATTAAATCCTTATTTTTATAAGGATTTTTTTTATCAATATGATCAATAAAAAGAATTCCATTTAAATGATCTATTTCATGTTGAAAAGCTACTGCCATATCTTCTCTAACTCTAATATCAAATAAAGTACCATTTTCATCATAAGCTTCAACCGTTACTCTTGCACATCTAGGAACTATTCCTTCAACTTCTCGGTTAATACTTAAGCAGCCTTCACCTTCACCAACATAAATTAGTTCTTCACTTTTACTAATTATTTTAGGATTAATAACAACATATCTATTAAACTTACCATCTTCAATTTCCTCAGATATTACAAATATTCTTTTAGGGATACCTAATTGAATAAAAGAAAGTCCCATTCCTGGTCTTAAATCATATTTTTCAGAATATTTTGGAATTTGACTCATTTCTAAATAAACTAAAGAATCATTAATTATTTTTTTAGTTTCTTCATCTAAAGGAAAAGTAACTTCTTTAGATACAGTTCTTAATATTTTGTGTGATTCATCTAATATTTTAATATTTGGTAGTTCCATAATTAAACCCCTTCCTTAACACGTATAGTGTAGCAAAAAAGTTTTAAAAAATAAAGTAAAATCTTTAAAAAGCATGAAATGAGCAATTTGACATACATAAAAAATATGATATAATCAGTTAATTAATGGGGGATTTATAATGGATGAATTAGTATATGAAAAATTTATAAGTGCTAAAAATAATAAAGATTTACTCTTAATGGCAGAATTATATGAAAAATATCCTTTAGATGTGCATATTGAATTAGAATATGCTAAATTATTAATACTAAATAATCAAAAAGAATTAGGATTAAAACATTTATTAAATTTACTTAAAACTTCAATGGTAGCATCAGCTAGATTAGAAATAGGTAAATTAGCTGTTAAAGAGAAAAAATATAATATAGCTAGAAAGAATTTTGAATTTATCATAAATGATGAATATATCTTAAATAGTGTAGTAAGTTTATATGCAAGATTTGAACTTGGAAAACTAGAAAGTTTTTTAAAAAATTATGATGTTGCTAAAAAGCATTTTTTAACTATTTTAGAAGAAAATAGCAATGATATTTATACTAAATTTGAACTAGGTAAAATAGAGGCTAACTTAGGTAATAACTCCAAAGCTAGAGAATATTTTGAAGATATTTTAAAGGTTCAAAATGATACTCATGCATTATTTGAGTTAGGAAAACTAGAATTACAAGAAGGTAGTTTTGAAAAAGCAAGATTATATTTCGAATCATTATTAAATACCAAGTCGAGAATTGTAGCCCTATTTGAATTAGCTAGATTAGAATCAGAACTAAATCATCTTGAAGATGCTAGAAATTATTTACTTATGATATTGGAGGCAAATAAATATGATACTCATGCATTATTAGAACTTGGAAAATTAGAAATTAAATGTGGTAATATAGTTTTAGCTAAAGAATATTTTAATACTCTTATAACCCAGGAATTTAATATTTATGCATTAACAGAGCTTGGGACAATTGAATATACAAGAGGTAATTTTGAAAAAGCCAAAGAGTATTTTAATTTAGTATTAGAAAAAGAATTTGATAACCTAGCAATGTATGATCTTGGAAAAACTGAAATAGAACTTGGAAATTTCGATATAGCTAGAAAATGTTTTATGGAACTTATTCTTAGAAATCATGACTTTTTATATTCTTACAATTTACTTTTAACCTTAGAATTTAAAATGCATAACTATTTAGAGGCTATTAAATTAATAAATAATAGAGAAGATAGAGAAATAAATGAAAGAATAGTTCTTTATTTAAGCAAAGAACTTAATATATTTTTTAATTATAATTATGAGATTTTCCAAAATAAAAGATATGATGCAGTTTTAGATTATGATGAAGACGAAGCATTAGATCATATTATTTATAGTCATACAAATTCAGCTGTAAGAAATTGTTTTAATAATAATATTAACATTTATAAATTGTTCAAGAAAATTAAGTCTATAATAGGTAGCATTGATAGATTTGAATATTTTAATTTTTATGATATTTATATTATTGATTATGAAGGAATTGGTAGTAATGGAGAAAATTATTTAAAAGTTATAACTCTTCCTAATTCTAATAAAATAGTAACT
Organism: uncultured Bacilli bacterium; assembly: GCA_905236935.1. The sequence continues at coordinate 3,833 of CAJOQL010000103.1, read as the reverse complement.
ATGTATCCTGTATATGAAAAAAATATTTATTTTGATGATGAGTTATGTAATCATAATGATAATAAAAAAATGGTCAAGAAATTATAGTTTAATTTTTTGACCAATTCTATATTTTTTAGAAGCCTTATTAGGAAGTTCTAGAGTATGAATAGAATGATTAAGTAGAAGTATTCTATTTGGTTTAATACTTGGATGAATTTCTGTAATAATCATATTATTATCTAGGCCTATCACATCTATTGTTTCTTTCATAAAAAAAGTATGAATTGAATTTACATGTGGAAAAAACATTCCATAGTCAATATTAGTTTTTCCCATTAAACCTGTTAGTTTTTCTTTAAATGTTTTAGCAATAAATATTTTCATATAACACCCTAATATATTATACAACACGATTGACAAAACATTAAAAAAAATATATTATTATCATAGTAGGAGGGTGATTAAATGAAATTAAATAATAAAGGTCAAGCTTTAGTTGAATATGTTATTATTGTAGGTTTAATCACAGTACTAACAGTAGGATTAGTTACTTATTTTGGTGGTTATTTAAAAGATGCAATTACCAAGTCATCTTGTTCACTAGTTGGAGAAGAATATCAACCTGGTGAAAAAAGAGGAGACGGTAAATGTGTACCTAAAAAAGGTAATAGTATAGAAGATTTATTCAATAATTAATTTGAAATATACTAGCTATTATATGAAAATATCAATATGTTTTTGAAGCAATACTAAATTAGTGAATTAGACACTAATTTGACAAAAATGCCCAAATATGCTAAAATTTAGATGTATTAGGAGGGGGTATTATTATGAAAGGATTTATTTTAGATTATATTAATGAAAACGAGTTTCGTAAATTAGAACGAGCATTAAAAAAATATAATATGCTTGCTTTTAAGAAACTAAATTTTGAATATTATCCGCTACTACGAAGTGGAAAATTTGTTGGTGAATTAATTAGTAGTAATTCAAAAGATAAAACCGAAACTTATGAATTAAAACTTCCAAGTGATCATATGTTTAGTCAAGTTCATGGAGATATTAAGTTACATTATATAGTTTATAAAACAGAAAATGTAGTTATGCTAGATACTATTACGCCTTCAGATATTCTATTAGAAGGTCATATGGCTGAACTTACTACTTATAAAGGTGTTATGATTAGTAAGGCTAATGCTGAAAAAGATATTTTTAAAATTGATTTATTAAATATGTTACAAGATAAGGATTAACTTATCTTTTTATTTTATAAAAATCGGTTGTTAAACAAATAGATATTTGATACGATTATAAAGTGATTTATGGGAGAGATATGAAAAATTGTACTAAAAATTTAATCAAAAAATATGCTTTAATGAAATTAAAATATGACTTTATGGGTTATGAATTTGAAGATGCAGTTGAATTATCATTTCATCATTTATTAATTCCTAGAACAACATCACCAATATTTGGATTTGATCGAGGTTATTTTGAATGGAATGGGGTAATGTTAGTTCAAAGAACTTCTCATGAATACTTACATATTGTAGAACAATTTGATTTAGATAGATTTCTTGCTATAACAAGTGAAATGTATGATGAAAAGAATAAAGGCTACATTTCATTAAAAAATATTTCTGAAATTGATGATATATTAACTGGGTTTGAAAAAGAATATACTGGCAAAATATTTCAAGGAAGTAAGCAAGAAATTATTAAACCAGCTTATGTTAAAAGATTAAAAAGGTATTATTAGTTTATTTTAATCGTATTTTTTTCTCTTTCAATCTTAGCATTATAAAAAGATTTCATCATTTTATATAATTCATACACATCATTTAAAGAACATGTTTCGATAGAAGAATGCATTGATAGTTGTGCAATTCCTACGTCTATTGAAAGAACACTTACATGTCTTAAGCTTATACCACTAAGAGTAGAACCACCAGAAACATCATTTTTGGCTGTTGAATCTTGATATTTTATTTTATTTTTATCGCAAATAGTTTTAATAATACTTGAACTTAGTGCATTGGTTGTTGAATTAATTTCTTTAACAATTGTAAATCCATCTCCGAGTTTAGCAGACCCAGTATCATCGGCATATTCTTGGTGGTTAGGATGAAATGCATGAGTATTATCAGAACTTATAATAAATGACTTAGACATAGTTGAAGCAATATCAATATTAAGGATTCCAGCAACTCTTTTTAATATATCTAATAAAAAGTTACTATCTGCTCCTTCTTCAGTTAATGAACCTATTTCTTCATTATTAAAAGCACAAAAAACTTTTATATTTGACGATTTACTTTCAATAAAACTACATAAGGATGCATATACACTAGTTAGATTGTCAATTCGTGGTGAAACTAGGATATCACGATTTATACCTATTATAGTAGGTTTTGAATTGTTATAAGCAAATAAATCATAATCTACAACTTTATCTTTAATATTTAATATTTTATTCCAATCATTTTTATCATTTGTAAGTGATAAAAATGGTTGTAAGTCAATTTGCATATTTAAATCTAAATTTGTATTAGAATCTGTTTTTTGATGAATAGCTACACTTGGAACAACTAACATTGCTTTTTTATAATCCACTATTTTTGTTATAAGTTTATTATCTTTATTAATAATAATTCTGCCAGCTAATGATAATGGATGATCTAACCAACCATAATTTAATAAACCACCATATGGCATAATATTATATTTTAAATAGTTTTCTTTAATATAATTACCATTTGGTTTTAATAAGAGACTAGGAGTATCAGTATGACTAGTAATAATTGAAAATATATTATTTTTTTCATTTGGTAGTTCAATTGCAATAATACTAGAATCATTTCTAGTTATAAAAAACTTTTTAGGTAGTGTGGTCCAATTATCAGTTTCATTTAGCTCAACAAAATTTTTATACTTAAGTATTTCTTTTATGTTTAAAACACATGTAAAACTACATGTTCCTTTTTCAATAAAATTAATTAAATTGTTATTAAATTCATTTATTTTCATATTTATTATTTTGCATTTATTTTGTTGTTTTATACTAAAGCAGTTGTTATAATAATCAAAAAGAAGGTGAAAAAATGAATATAGAACATATTATAGAAGATATATTAATTAAATGGAATGAAAAAAATGGTTATGATATTGAAGATATTATTCAAAGGTTAGGGTATACTTCTAATGGTAATCGTGAATTAAATAGTCAAGGTATTATTAAATTATATCAAAGTTCTGCTAGTAATCTAGGAATACTAGTATTATCAGAAGTTATGCCTCCAGTCTTTATGACTTATTATAATAATAATCAAGAAAGCACAATTATATTTGAAAAAAATATAAAAGTTACTACCACAGTGTCAATACCAAGTAAGTATTTAGGAACAGTAGAATATGGAACAGACTTAACAAATCCTAAATTAATGAAATTCTATAGTGCTGAAAATAGTGCATTAGATAGAAGTTTAGTTTTACCAGATGAGATCAAAATTATAGATAAAAATGATCCTATTGGGATTATAAGTGATGTAATATTTTGGGCAGCTGATATAAGAAGATCATTAGCACCAAGCAAAGATATTATAATAAGTAAATAGTTCGAGTAAATCGAGCTTTTTTTAAAAAATAAAAACTTGGATAAATAATCCAAGTTAATTACATAAGTGGTGCAGGTAACAGGACTTGAACCTGCACGGATTGCTCCACTAGATCCTAAGTCTAGCGCGTCTGCCAGTTCCGCCATACCTGCAAATAAAAATGGTGGATCTTGTAGGACTCGAACCTACGACCGCCCGGTTATGAGCCGGATGCTCTAACCAACTGAGCTAAAGATC